>NZ_JBFWIJ010000017.1:0-67761 GCF_050256055.1 Sphaerochaeta sp.
TCCCTGGCTTTCGACGCCTTGCAGCCGTCCGAACAAAGTCTTGGAGCCGATGTCTCCTTGTTCCTGTTTCCTGGGAATTCACCGATCGGCTTTGCTTCCCGCTTCTCCTCTTCCTTCTCACTTTCCGTATCTCCGGCGTTTTCCCGCCTGGCATTCTTTGTCGCGCCGGCCTTCAGAGAAGTCCTTGCCGGGGGCATTGAGGGATACTTCCTGCTGGGGCCGTCCTACACGGAATACCAGACGGTCGAAGCAGTAGCTTCGGTGACACAGGACTTCGGCATTGGAGCCGATGTAGGCGTGCGTTTTCGCCTTTCCAATGCAGAGTATTTCGATTTTGCCTTGGTGGTAGGTGTCTTCGGCGAAGCAAGCTACCTGCATCTGATAGACGGGGTGCGACAGGATGATTGGCCGATGCATGTAGTCCCTTATCTGGGATTTTCCTTTGGCTCCTGGTATTTCCATCCACCTTTCGTCCTTTATCAGCCGTACTATACCTTCTCTTGATCGTTGCTTGGAAAGAAAGCGGACAAAGAGGAGCCTTTTTCGTTGACATTTGAACGTTTATGATTGTATTATGGGGATGTAACGGGTAAAAGATACAAAAACATTCAAGGAAGTGTTCATGTCAATCATTCCGGCAAGCAGACAGCATTATATTCTCTCCTTGATTCAACAGGAGGGGACGGTCAATGTGGCCGCTCTTGCCGAAACACTTTCGGTCAGTGATCTGACCATACGCCGCGATCTGGATCAGCTTGCCAAGAAGGGGTTGGTCGAGCGTACCCATGGCGGTGCTACGATCAGGCGCAATCTTCCGATCGAACCCGATTACCTGCAGAAGGCAGGGGAATTTCCCCAACAGAAAGCAAGCATCGCAACCAAGGTTGCTGCCATGGTGGAAGAGGGAGACACGCTGTATGTCAACAGTGGCTCCACCACCTTCGAGGTGATTCGTTCCATCGTTGCACTCCAAAAGAAAGTCACCATCGTCACCAACAATATTGATGCCGTGTATGCCTGCAAGGACAGCGAGCAGATTCGGTTGATTCTTGCCGGCGGAGTCTACCGGACCCGAAGCCATTCGGTTTCCGGTTCGCTTTCATCAGCTCTGTTTGAACGAATCTATGCCAACAAGGCGATCATCGGGGTGGATGGCTTTTCCGCCCTTGCCGGACTTACCACCCCCATTCTCGAGGAGGCGGAGACCACCCGGGCCATGATCGAGCATACCGTGGGTACGGTCATTGTCGTGGCTGCCTGCAACAAGATCGGGGTGGTGTCAAACTTCCGGACAGTCGGTCTGGATCAGGTGGATGTTTTGGTCACTGATGAAAAGGGTGGGGATATTGTCAAGCAAATGGAGATCCCTGAGGGTCTCGAAATCATAATAGCAACACAGTAGGTTAGGAGGAATGCCGAATGAAGTATTTGGATGAGTATGCCCAACATTACACAGATTGTGCATGGGTGCCGTTTGAGGATTTGGAAGCGTTCATGGTGGAAGCTCTGCAGCATGCGGGAATTCCCACCGAAGATGCAAAGATCATTGGTGATGTTCTGATCGAGAGCGACAAGCGCGGTATCGACAGTCATGGAATTGGGAGACTGAAGCCGATCTACATCGACAGGATCGACATCGGCATCATGAACCCGGTTACCGAGCTTGAAATCGTCAAGGACCAGAATGCGACTGCAGTCATCGATGCCCATAACGGAATGGGACATGTGGCTGGGTACAAGGCCATGGAAATGGCTATTGAAAAGGCGAAGAAGTATGGTATGGGAATGGTGGTCGTCCGCAATTCCAATCACTATGGCATCGCAGGTTATTATGCCACCATGGCGACCAAGGCCGGAATGCTCGGTATCACCGGGACCAACGCCCGTCCTTCCATAGCACCCACCCATGGGGTGGAGAATATGCTTGGAACCAACCCGCTGACTTTCGGATTTCCCACCGATGAGGAATTCCCCTTCGTTCTGGACTGCGCAACCAGCGTCACCCAGCGGGGAAAGATCGAGGTGTACGGCAGAGCCGGAAAGGATCTCCCTGAGGGCTGGGTCATCGACCATGAGGGAAAGAACAGGACCGATACGCAGCAGGTGCTCGCAGATCTGACCACCGGCAAGGCTGCACTGACGCCGCTTGGAGGCATCGGGGAGGTAACCGGCGGATACAAGGGATACGGGTATGCAACGGTGGTTGAGATTCTGTCCGCTGCGCTACAGGACGGTTCCTGGATGAAGGCGCTCAACGGATTCGATGAGAACCACAAGCCGATCCCGTATCCACTCGGGCATTTCTTCATCGCCATCGATCCCGAACATTTCATGGGGCTTTCCACGTTCAAGTTCATCGCCGGCAGCATCTGCCGAGAGCTGAGAGCCAGCATGAAGGCACCGGGCGAAGACTACATCTTCACCGCTGGAGAGAAGGAATACCTCGCCTATCAGTTCCGCAAGGAACATGGTTGCCCGGTTCCCCCTTCCCTGCAGAAGGTCATGGTTACGCTGCGTGACCGATTCAAGATGGATTATCACTGGGATTTCGAGCAGAAATAAGGAAAGGAGCTTCAAGAATATGCAAGACGATTTGACCAAGCGCGCGCTTGAGTATCACATGATGGACGGGGTTCCCGGCAAGGTATCGGTAGTACCGTCAAAACCCTGTCAGACTGCCGATGAACTCGGTCTTGCCTACACCCCTGGTGTTGCAAAACCGGTTCTGGCGATTGCGGACAATCCTGAGGATGCATACAAGTATACCTCCAAGGGTAATCTGGTTGCCGTCATCTCCAACGGTACCGCCATTCTCGGTCTTGGGAATCGGGGAGCTTTGGCCGGCAAGCCGGTCATGGAAGGAAAGGGCGTATTGTTCAAGAGATTCGCCGACATTGATGTATTCGACATCGAGTTGGATGAGAAGGATCCGGATAAGATCATCGCCATGGTGAAGGCGATGAGCCCCACCTTCGGCGGGGTGAATCTTGAGGATATCAAGGGGCCGGAATGCTTCAAGATCGAACAGGAGTTGATCAAGCAGTGTGATATCCCCATCTTCCATGACGATCAGCATGGGACCGCCATCATCGCCACCGCCGGTTTGATGAACAGCTGTGAGATCGTGGGTAAGAAGCTTTCCGATATCAAGGTTGTCGTCAACGGTGCCGGCGCCGCCGGTATTTCCTGCGGCAAGATGTTCATCGCAGCCGGCGTCAAGCGGGAGAACGTCATCATGTGCGACAGCAAGGGTGTCATCTACCAAGGTCGTACAGCCGGGATGACGAAGGAGAAAGAGGAGTTTGCCACCGACAAGCCTGCACGGACCTTGGCAGAGGCACTGGTGGGTGCCGATGTCTTGATGGGGCTTTCCGTCGCTGACTGCGTTACTCCGGAGATGCTGCTTTCCATGGCAAAGGACCCGGTGGTCTTCGCCATGTCCAATCCGAACCCGGAGATTGACTATGCATTGGCAAAGGCGACCCGTGAGGACTTGATCATGGCAACCGGCAGAAGCGATTACCCGAACCAGATCAACAACGTGCTCGGGTTCCCCTTCATTTTCCGCGGTGCATTGGATGTCCGTTCCCGGATCATCAGCGAAGGGATGAAGATGGCCGCCGCCAAAGCGCTTGCTGCATTGGCGAAGGAGCCGGTTCCCGCAACGGTGGAGAAGGCGTACGGCGGGCAGAAGTTCAGCTTCGGCCGCAACTACATTGTTCCCAAACCGTTCGACCCCCGTGTCATCGAATGGGAAGCTGTCGCTGTGGCGAAGGCTGCCTGTGAAGAAGGCCTTGCCCAGAAACCCATCACCGACTGGGATGCGTATCGCGCTACCTTGGTCAAGCGGATGGAAAAGTACTGGAACTAGAACCTTGTTTGTACAGTTTTGAACCTATGCAGTTGAAGGCCGCCTGTCAGGTGGCCTTCACTGCATGAATCTGCGTCAATTCCACCTTCCTCACCTCCCCTGTTCCCTCATGAATTGCAAATAGCAGTGAACCGTTGCTGGGAAAATCCAACTGGAGTGGATAGGAACGGGTAGGGGAGAAGAATGTTGCTTGTATTACATATGGCTGCATCTGCGAAGCATATCCATATGCCAAAGGGTAGCGGAGATTTCGCATCTGCGGGTGTGCGATGAACAGATGATAGGTATCGTCCTGCTGCCTGCACCAGAAATCGAGGGGGATCTCGCTTTGCAATACAGGTCTGGGGTACTTTGCTGATGCATTGGACAGCTGCTTGGCCAATTTGGCATACCCGGCATGCTTGATCGTACCTGGTTCCTTTAGTTCGGTGGGTACAAGCAGAGGGGCCCCCAATTCGGCCAGTTCAGCCAACCGCTGGACGGTCGAGAACAAGAGGAATTTTGCCGGGCAATAGAGAACGCCGAGGTCGCACCCCTGGTACCACAACTTGCCATCGAGAACGGTAACCTCAGATAGCCATTGGGAAGAGAACCAAAGAGGACGATAGGGCAGCAATTCATCGGGTATATCCAATTCCTGAAGCTCCCACCAATATTGGCTGCTCGGCTTTCTCAGATGTTCCGGCAACTCATCGTCCATCCATTGGTCTTCCAATGGCAAAAGGATAGTAAGACGCGAGACCGTTTGTCCTTGCATCAGAACTTGAGAAATGGCTTGCAAGTAAGCATTGAATGAGGTGAAATCGGGTGCCAACGAGCTGTCTGGACTTACCTCCACGGTAGCATAAAATGATTGTTGCTTGGAGGGCATACCATGCCAGACTACGCGATTTACCCCCCAGGCGAACTGGGCATCGGCAACACAACGAAGGTCCTCAACCCGTTCCTGTTTCAGATACGGTGGCGAAGCAGGGCTGGGTACCCACCCGTAGATGCATGAGAAGCTTTCGCTCGAAACCATTGGTTTCTGATGAAATGTGGCAGCGGAGGCGGCCAATAACGCAAACTTCGGGTCGAAGAGAAGCGTTTCCGATTCGGGAATGTCAGACAGTGCATAGGCTGCAAGAATATCGGTAGGGGCGCCATGGCATTGGACACGGCTGGCTGCTCCCAGTTGGTGGCAGATTTCTGAGTAGGGCCGGTAGAAATGATCGAGAACACGATTGCTGATCAAGTGCCGATAATCGAAGCGTTGGTCTGCAGTGGCGTTGTGTGGATCATATGCATAGCCGAATTGCGCAACGAATTGCTCCTGAAATCCTGAGAAGCCTAGATTATGGGGGTCAACTTCCCAGGAATCGCAGAAGAATGCACAGGCATGCTGTTGCGCGAACCGACGAAAGCCATGATCGGCAAGATACTGTGCATACCACCTAAGAGCCTGCTCATCCAGATGATCGAGGACTCCGGCTTCATGCTTGTCATACCGTGACTCCCAACTGCGGTTCACCGTCTGGTTGCTGAATCCCCCAATCCTCTTGCTGCGATACTGCTGGGGAATGAAGGTACCGCAGAACGGCCAAAGCGTACCGAAGGTGAGGTCGCACCCAAGGTTTCTTTGGGCACACGCTTGCTGGGTGTAAGCGATGCATGCTTGGAATGCATCATCGAGAAAGCGTGGGCCTTCGTCAGGCTTTGACTCTGGCTGGGGGTACACCCAAGCCAACTCAACCCCGCCGAACCCATGTTCCTGAAGCCAGTCAAGCTGCTCGTTGATATCCTTGGTGTTGATAGGGCCGGAAAACCACCACCATCGTACATACGGTCTGGCATCGGTATCCATCGGAGCTTCCTATAACCGTGCAAATGCTTGGCCCAGGTCCCCAAGCAACGACTGGGTTTCCTCCAGACCTATGTGCAGACGCAACACGGAAGGATCGCCGTCCTTGGTTGCAAGCGGAGGGAATACCAAACTCTCGTATCCACCCCAGCTTACCCCTATCCTGAACATCTTCAAGGAATCGATGGCCGACTCTATCTTCGAGCGGTCGGTACACTTCAACCGTAGGGAGAGTAGTCCTGATCCCCCCTTCATCTGCGAAGAGGCGAGCGCGTAGGAAGGACTCTTTGGGTGCATGGGATAGAACACTTGTTCCACGGCCGGATGATCATATAAAAAGTCGCACACTTGCAGCGCACTCTGATAATGGTAAGGCATTCGCACCGCAAGGGTACGCATACCCCGTTGGATCAACCAAGCTTGGAATGGATCGGGAACATGCCCGATCGGAAGGAATTCTGTACGGAAAATATGGTCTATCAACGCTTTGCTTCCGATTACCACTCCCCCGATGATATCGCTGTGACCTCCCAGGTACTTCGACGCGGAATGCACTACCAGATCAATGCCGAAGGACAAAGGATTCTGGTACAACGGGGTTGCCCAGGTGTTGTCGACGATGGTGGTGATATGGTGTCGCTTTGCCAATGTTGCCAGTTTCGGTAAATCCAACACCTGCAGGTACAACGTTCCCGGACTTTCCAGATACAAAACCTTCGTATTGGGCTGTATGGCGTCCTCAACCTCTTGCAGGTTGGTGGCATCCACAAAGGTAACGGTAACCCCGAATCGTTTCAAATAGGTGCCGCTGATGTATTTCGCCCAGGTGTAGGCATTGGCCGAGCAAACGATATGATCACCATGGCTGACACAACTGAGAATGCTGCTGGCAATGGCGGCAACTCCGGCGGAAAGCAGCTTTGCAGCCTCTCCTCCTTCGAGGGCGGCGATTCTCTGCTCCACATATTCTACCGTAGGATTGTTTCCCCGAGAGTACAAATGCGTTGATCGTTCGTCCTGTAATGCCGTGCGCAGTGCATCGACGCTCGGGAAAGTGAACAATGATGTCTGATACAACGGGGCCGCAACCGGCCGTTCTTCTGCCAGAAATGAATAGGAATCGTTGGTAATGATGTCAGCTGCATATTTCATGATCTTATTCCTTCAGCCCTTGATGGGCTCGAATACTACAAAATCTTCTGCAATTTCCACACAGACAACCTGATCGATCTCTCCCTTTTGACGGGGTGGGAGGTTGATCAACCAGCTGCTGTCGCCTTCACAGGTGGTACGCTCTTTCAACGTCAGTTCCAGCCCATCGGAAAGACGATAGCAACGAAGTGGCTTGTTGGCAATGTTCAACAGATAGGCACGATCCATCTCCTCAAAAATATGGATGAAGAGCCTGCCTTGCTTTGCGGTGAAAAATCCCCACTCGATATCGTATGGATAAAGTGGCAGCGCACGGGTTTCATAGATGCTCTGCCCGTTTTTCCGCATGAACGAGCCGATGGACTCTAGAACACGAATGCTTTCCTCGGGAATGCTGCCGTCACCTCGTGGGCCGATATTCAACAGATAGTTGCCACCTCTGCTTACGATCTTGACCAAGGAACGAAGGAGTTGCTTGGGGGTTTTCCATTGCGAATCGAAGGCATTGTATCCCCAGGTGCTGTTGATGGTTGCCGGAACCTCGAAGGGGCCGGGATAGGGCAAAGAAGGTATGAAATTATCCCCGGTGGTCATGTAATCACCCAGTCCGTTGCCGATCCTGCCGCTGATCAAGCAATCAGGCTGGAGGCGTTTTACCAACTTCTTGATACGTTCAGACTGCTCCTGGGTCATATACATGGGAGTATCGAGCCAAAGCAACCCGATTTTCCCGTATTTCGTCAACAGCTCGGTTATCTGGGGGAGGCACTTGTTCTGGAAATACCGTTCGAAATCTTTCCCTTCCGGGCCGAAGCCGTCCCGGCAGGCGTCGCTGTCATCCCAATCCTGTGCCTGGGAATAATACAGTCCAAACATCAGATCATGCCGGTCGCAAGCGTCCTTGAGTTCACGTACGAAATCGCGATGAGAAGCAGTCTTTGCACTGGTATAGGAACTGAAATCGGAGTCAAACAGGGAAAATCCCTCATGATGTTTGCTGGTGAATACGATATAACGCATCCCCGCCTGCTTGGCCAGTTGAACAAGCAGGTCCGCATTGAAGGCTTTTCCGTGGAAACGGGAAGCGAGCTGCCGATATTCATCTTTCGGGATATCAAGATCATGCATAATCCATTCTGCAATATTTTCCGTACGCCTGCCTTGATATTCGCCGGCGAGCAGAGCATACAACCCCCAGTGGATGAACAGTCCGAATTTCCCGTCCGTCCACCATGCTTGTGGTGTCCCCATGTTGGTATCAACCTCTCTTTCTGATCTTATGTTTCCGTCAGACTATTCAATACTTCCAAGTCATAACGATAGATATATTCATGCGCCGCAATGGCATAACTTGCCTGACGTTGTTCAAGGGCGGTAACAATGTCCCGGTGGAAGGGGATGGTTCGAACCCAGATATCGGATACATTGCCCAGAATATTGGTGAAACTGTTCAATGAGTCGATCAAGGAAAGCACCAATTGGGTAAGCGTGGAACTGCCGCCGCATTCCAGCAAAGCTATGTGGAATTGTCTGTCCACTTCAACGGAAAACTTGCCTTCATCGGCCATCGCGCACAACCGGTCGGCCAATACTTTCAGGTGGGCAATCTGTTCATCCGTAGCACAGTCCACTGCTCTTCGGATGGCCAATTGTTCGATGCAGATCTTGATCTCCAGCAGATCCTGATAGTTGACCCGCATCAACTTGAGTTGAATGGAATCGGCGGTCACTTCCCGTTTGACGAACGCGCCCTTGCCGACCATCCGCTCAATGATCCCTTTCTCCTCAAGTTGACACAGCCCCTGACGGACCGAATTCCGGCCGACTGCCAGCTCCTGGGCCAACTGCCGTTCCCCCGGAAGCTTGTCCCCGATCTTCAAGCCGCTGCGGTAAATGTAGCTGATCAAGGCATCCGTCACCTTTTCATGGATCAAATCCTTTGCAATCGGTTTGATGGGTTTCTCGCTGTTCATAGTCAGGTCACTCCTTGACGGCTCCTGCCGTCAATCCTTCAACCACGAATTTTTGCATGAATGCAAACATGATGGCAGTGGGCAGCAGGGCGCATACACCTCCGGCCATCAGGACGCCCCATTTGACATCATATTTACCGATCAGCGACTTCAATCCTACCGGGACGGTCCATAGGTTGGAGGTGTTGATGAATATTGTACCAGCAATCAATTCATTCCATGCACCAATAAATGCAAAAACAAAGACGGCGACGATTCCGGGGAACATAACCGGCAGGACGATGCGTACCAGACTCTTCATCTTGGAACAACCATCGACATATGCCGCTTCCTCCAGGGTATAGGGAATTCGTTCAAAGAAACTGCGCATGGTAATGACACAAAACGGAAGATTGGAAATCAGGTAGAAGAAGAACAGGCTCAAACGGGTGTTGATCATGCCCAGCTTGGAAAAGATGACATACAAAGGAATGATTACCAGAATCCCCGGTATCATCTGGGTAACCAGAAAGAAGAGGAGCATCATGTCCTTCCCGCGGAAGGTATATCGTGCCAGTCCATACCCTCCCAGGATTGCGAGCATGGTAATGCACAGCCCCGTGCTGACCGATACGATGAGACTGTTCAGCAGCATCTGTCTGTAATCGTACAACTGGAAGAGTTGTACATAGTTTTCGGAAGTTACCTCATGAGGGTAATAGGTGATTTGCTGTGCATTGATGATCTCTGCATTCGTCTTGAAGGAGGTGACGG
This sequence comes from Sphaerochaeta sp., assembly GCF_050256055.1. Taxonomy (NCBI): domain Bacteria; kingdom Pseudomonadati; phylum Spirochaetota; class Spirochaetia; order Spirochaetales; family Sphaerochaetaceae; genus Sphaerochaeta; species Sphaerochaeta sp. The sequence goes on from NZ_JBFWIJ010000017.1 coordinate 9,590, forward strand.
CCATCCAATACATGGGCATGATCACCAGAAGCAGGAAGAAAAGCAGAATGAGTGTTCTTCCGAGATTCCCCATGTGTCGTTGCATTCGGTAGGTTTTCATCAGAAGTTCCCCGCTTTGTTGTAATTGGTTGCTTTCAGGAAGACGGAAACATACAACACCAAGGTCACCATCAACAATACGCCCAGTGCTGAAGCAAGTCCGAAATCATAACTTGAGAACGCTTTGGTATACATGTAGGACGGCAGGGTCTGCGAGTAATTCGCCGGTCCCCCGTTCGTAATGACTACGATGAGATCGAAGGAATTGAAGATCCAGATCGTCCTGAGCAGAATCGTTACGATCACCGTTGGTTTGATATACGGCAATGTGATCTGGAAGAAACGCCGAAACGGGCCGCATCCGTCGATATGGGATGCCTCATACACATCTGCAGGAATCGATTGGAGTGCAGCGAGGATCATGATCGCAAAGAAGGGGATGCCCATCCAGATCATAGCCATGATCACTACCGCCAAGGAATATCCCGGCGTTCCGAGCCAAGCAATTTTCTCCCCGATTACCGAAAATCTGAGCAAGAGGTCGTTGACCACCCCATATTCTCCATTGAAGGACCAACGATGCATCAACCCGATCACGAAGGCAGAGAATGACCAAGGAAGGAAGACCAGGGCCTGATACAATCCGCGGAAGGGGAATTGCTTGTTCAATGCCATGGCAAGCGTCATCCCGAGTAGGAACTGCCCTGCAACTGATATGATGACATAGAGAAATGAATTGCGAATGATAAGGGAAATATCCGTTTCCGAGAAGAGCTTTGTAAAATTGGCCAAGCCATTGTAATGGATCTTACCTGGTGCGGTAAGCTTGTAATTCTGAAATGCCATAATGAAGCTGTTGATCAACGGATATCCGAACATCAACAGCAACAAGAGCAGGGTGGGGAGCATGAAAAGATAGGGTTCCGCTTTCCTTTTTGCCGCAAGGTTTCGCATGGTAGTTGTATGCTGATGTTTCGTATGATTTCTGATGAAGGCGATACCCAAGGCGCAAACAAGAGCAACACCAAGCAAATATAGAACCAAAATTCCCATAATCCTCATCCTCTCCAAAATGCCCGACACTGCAGGTTCCCCTGCAGTACCGGGTGATTGTTTTGTTACATCAAACCCTTCGGCTGCTCCACTTCAGACCCCGGATTCTCTGCAAGATACGCTTTCATGCGCTTCTCCAGTTCCTTCACCACATTGAACAAGGAAGTCTGGGCGGACTGCTTGCCCAACAAGTACTTCTGCATCTCCTCATGCATCATTCCCTGGTGCATATCGGTGTAGTTGAACGGGCCGAATGCCACGGGAACCACCATTGCAGGGTCATTGAGCTGTTGCACGAACGCGGCATACGGGCCGTTCGGTCCGTAATACGGATCATTTCCGACCGCTGTCTTGATGGGGATCAATCCGGTCAGCTTGCAATACTCAATATTATTGTCCGGTCTGGTAAGGAATTCAATCAGCTTCCATGCTGCATCCTTGTTTTTTGAGGAGGAGGAAATGGAGTATGCATACGGGGAGTTGACCGTATTGTAAATCTTTCCATCCTTGTCACTCTTGGGCATCGGCATGACCATCCATTGATCATCCTGCATGTTGGCAAGACACGTGGCAGCAACTTCACTGTCATTGATCAGCGTGCCGGTGAGGCCGCCGCAGAAGTTGTCCACCATCTCGACGAATCCCCAGTTGATCGCATCTTTGGGAGCGCATCCATCAAGATACAGACCCATCCACTTCTTGTATGCATCGACCGCTTCTTGGTTGGCGAACAACGTGGACCCGTCAGGAGCGTATGCGGAACCACCATGCAGGCTTTCCAGATAGACGAACAGAGGATCGAATGCTCCGCGGGAACCACGGAAAGACGTTCCATAATGGTTCTTTGCCGGATCGGTGAGTTTGTAGACAGCATCGAAATATTCGGCATACGTCCAGCCTTTCTTCGGGTCCAGCTGCAAGCCGGCATCCTTCGCCCAATCCTTGCGAACGAATACGCCCTTGACCATCATGCCATCGGGAATGGTGTAGATATTGCCGTACAGTTCTTTCTCGGCTTTCCAAACCAATTGGGTTACGGTCGATGCATATTCACTGGTGGTATTGCCGATGTAATCGGAAAGAGGAACCACCCATCCGGCTTCGGTGAACTGACCGAGCCAACCGGCCCATGTGGTCATGACATCAGGCAACTGATTGGATGCTCCAAGAACCGTGAGTTTGTTTGCCGCATCATCCCAGGGAACACTCTCGTACACAACCGAAATTCCAGTTTCCTGTTTGAATTTCTCAAAGGTCTTGGTGAAATACTCCTGACGCGTCGGACTGGGAGATACATCGATGAACCGAAGCGGCTCGTTCTGCTTTTCTGCAGACGGGGCTGCAACCAGTGTCGTCATGACTGCCATGAGTGTACATACCATGAACAACTTCAACTTACCTTTCATATAACCCTCCTTTGGCTATACGTTCCCTGCATACGGGATCCGCGATGGACGTATAAAATGGTCTAAAAAAGAACCACTATTGGCTATATAATTTGTATAATCGGAATAAATCAAGCTAAATTGGTTCTAAAGAAGAACCACTTAACCTTATCCTATCATATCTTTTCTTACTGTCAATGAAAAAAAGAGGCAATTTATGTATGAAACCAACACCAAAAAAAGAGCCTGCCGGGAAGGCAGGCTGTACAACTTGACGGGGAAGGTCATGCAATACCAAGCATTTCCTTGATCTGTTCCTTTGCTTGGCCAAGGATATTGGCATATTGCTCATCGAGCTGGGAAAGTTGTTTGTCAAGCAACTTCATGAACTCAGGATCTTGTTCCGGTCTCAGCGTGAAATTCGGGCCGTATTGCTGTCTGAGCTGGGCTTCCTTCTGCTGGAGGTGCGGCGCGAACTGCTGCTTCATCCGTTCCACCAAATCATCCTGGTTTTGCAGGTATTGGGAGAAGAACCCCTCCAACTGACCGAGCAGTTCAGAGAGTTGCTCATTTCCGGATCCAAGGATGAGCCCAAGATCGATGACCTTGGCAAACGAATCCTTGAACATCTTGTTTCTTGGAAGTGCAAGATTGGACAGAAGGGTAAGGACCATGCCTTCCTTCACTGCTTCCTTGGCCTGTCCTTGGTAGGATGCATACTTCTGCTCTGTTACTTCCTTGGTAGCATCTATATCATTGAGGAATGTTGCAGCCAACTGCCTTCCTTCCTTGACCTTCAGGTCCCGCTTGATCTTCTCCGGGTCGGCTTGGAGTGCTTCGGTTTTCTCCAGTGCCAATTCCCATGCAGATTTGATTATCGCCATAGCTAACTCCTCGTGACGTTACCAAAGATAGTATATCTTACCGTCTTGGACAAGTCTTGCTTTTGGTGATAGGCTCGATGCATGGGAATCGAACAAACCATCATCTATAGCTTCGACCTCTTCGGGACCTTCATCTTTGCCATAACCGGTGCGGTGAAGGGAGTTCGCTGCAAGTTGGACATCCTGGGGGTGGTCGTCTTCGCCTGTACGGTCGGCTGCGGAGGCGGTATGCTGCGCGACATGCTGCTGGGTGCCACACCGGTCGCAGCCCTGACCAACAGCGCCTATATCCTCATCTGCGTGGGAACCGGTCTGGCCGTTTTCTTCCTTGCCCCGAAATTTGTCGGTAAGTGGAGGGTCATCCTGTTCGCCGATTCACTGGGATTGGGCGTATTCACCGCCCTGGGGGTTGCCAAAGGAGCCATGTTCGGCATAGGCCCGGTAGGCCAGCTCATGTGCGGGGTTTTTTCGGCTGTCGGAGGAGGAGTGGTCCGGGATATCATGAGCCGCTCGGTACCTACCGTACTGACCAGCGATTTCTATGCAACCGCTTCCTTGATCGGGGGCTTGGCGTATCTTGGGTTGGAGTTTACCCCGCTGGGACTCTTCGGCAAATTCATCGTCGTGAGTCTCTTGGTTTTCATCATCCGGCTCATCGCCATCAAATATCGGTTTCATCTACCGGTTGCAGACACTGCACTTCCGGTGGATGATTATCTGACCATGCAAGACTAGAACGGAAGGTTTTCATGCATTCACGACCCATGTATTACGAGCAACCCTATCTCCAGAGCCTTGAGGCGACCGTTGTCTCCATCACCGATGCAGGCGTAATCCTCGACAAGACCATCTGCTATCCTGAGGGTGGTGGACAGAGCGGGGACATCGGTTTTCTCGGGTCCTCTGTACTGGAAGACACCACCAAGGATCATGAAGGGACGATCTATCACCATGTGACGGATCCCGGTTTTGCCGAAGGCGATACCGTGACGATCACCTTGGATTGGGGACACCGGTATCAATTCATGCAGATGCATACCGCCCAGCATATTGCCAGCGGTCTCTTGTATTCCCACTTCGGCATTGGTACGACCAGCGTGCACCAAGGCCAGGAAATCATGACCATCGAGACCGATGCAAGTCACATCCCCCTTGAAACCTGCTACGCATTGGAAGACCTGGTCAATGCTGCAGTGTTGGAAGCACATCCAATACGCTATGAAGTCCATACCCAAGCTTCCGCCCAATCCTTGGATCTGAGGCGGTCGATCAAGGTGGAAGGTGATGGTGTGCGGTTGGTGATCATTGAAGGCGTGGATACTATTGCCTGTGGAGGCCTCCATGTCGCCAATACCCGGGAAGTCCAACTGTTCCACTACCAAGGCCAGGAAAAGATGCGTGGTCATATTCGCCTGCTTTTCACTGTCGCCGATGCTGCAAGAAAGGCGATCAGGAAAGCCGAGCAGGTGGGAGAGGAATTGGGAGTGATGTTCTCCTCTCCGCTTGACACCTTGTCTGAAACAGCATTCCAAGCACTGGCAGCTGCAGGTCGCGACAAAGCTGCCTTGCAGAAAGCCCGTCAGACGATTGCCTCGCTTCTGCTGTCGCAGAAGGTGGAAAAAGCTGACCCGATCTCAGGCATCCCGCTGGTACTCTGGCTTGTTGGGGAGGAGCTTGCACTCAAGGAAATCGGGCAGGCGGTCACCGAATATCAGGATCTGGCACTCTGTGCCGTCAAACAGGACGGGGAGCGGGTTATGTGGTTGGTCGCGCTGCAAGGGAAGGGGGCATCCTTGGTGGACTTCTCCCGCATCAAATCATCCCTGCTTGAACCCATCCAAGGTAAGGGAGGGGGACGCCCTCCCCTCTACCAGGGATCGGGAAGCGGGGATGGGCTCACCCTGCTCGATTCCTTTGCGAGGCTGGTGCGATGAAGCTCAGGCAATGGCTGCAGGTCCTCTTCTCCAAGGAAACCTATCTGAAGGAAGATGGAACATTGAACGTGCGAAAGCTGCTCTTTCGGACCCTGCTTGCCATGGTGTGCATCTTTTCCTTGTATTTCATCGCTTTTCAGTATTACAAAAGTCTGGGGCTGGACAAGAATGCACTCATCCAGCAGTTCATCGACAACTTCGGCATATTCGGAGTTGCCCTGTATGTCTATCTGGTTGACTTGGTCGTAGCCCCGTTGTCGGTGGATTTCATCTGGCCTTTCGTGATGCATTGGCCTCCGTTGCAGGCGATTTTCGTCATGGGCACGGCTTCCGTAGCCGGTGCTTTCACTGCATACCTGTTCGGAAGGCTGGTCGGCCTGATCCCGATGTTCCGCCATTGGGTGCTCAAGCAGTCGGGAACCCATACCCAGCAGCTCATCACCCGCTACGGATTGTGGGCCATTGTGATCAGCGGCCTCACCCCCTTGCCGTTTTCCACCATCTGCATCGTAGCGGGCATTCTGGAACTCAAAGCTCCCTATGTGTTGGCTGCCTCGACGATCCGATACGCTCGGATGGGATTGTACTATCTGATCTTCAGCGGCTTGCTTGGTATTGCTTGATCACACTTCTTGCCTGATCGGCAACCCTGCGGGTTCGCTCGGCACTGTCGCCGATGTAGTGACGGGCATCCAAGGTGGCAAGGATTTCTTCCTTGTTCAGGTAGGAGCGCACCACCTGATCATCGCTGAGCATGTCGGCAAGGGTATTGGGTTTCCCCGCCTGTACCTCAGCCCATGCCTTGAGGCTGTGCTCCCTGATCAGTTCATGCATCTCCTGTCGGTTCGCTCCCTGCTTTCCCAGCTCCATCAAGAGTCGTTCACTTGCGGCAAAGATACCGTAGGCATCCAGGTTGCGTGCAATACCAGCCTTATGGATCTGCATTCCTTTCACCACGTTCACCGCGGTGCCCAGAATCTCGTCACACGCCAGGAATACATCGGGCAGGACCAAACGACGGTTGGCACTGTCGTCGAGGGTACGCTCGAGGAGGGTGGAAGCTGCATTCTGCCACAGGACGCCGACCTGGCTTTCCACATAGCGGCACAGGCTGTCGATCTTTTCACTGTTGATTGGATTGCGCTTGAACGGCATGGCCGACGAGCCGACTTGCTTCGCTCCGAACGGTTCACTCCATTCGCCGATCGGAGGACTCTGCAACAGCCTGAAGTCGATGAAGAACTTGTAAAGTGTGCAGCACAAGGATGACAGCGTACTGCCGACTTTGAGATCCTGCTTGCGGCTGTAGACCTGGGTGGCCGCCGTATAGCAGGGGAGTCCCAACTCCTGCATGACGCGATCTTCCAAGGCTTTGGCACTCAGATTTGTACCCTTGAGCAATTCGGTATAACTTGCGCTGGTTCCCACCGCGCCCTTCATTCCTTTGCCTCTGATCGTCATACGCACCCGAAGCAAATCCTCCAGGTCTTCCTTCAGATCCTGGGCGGTCTGGGCAAACCGATATCCGACGGTGGTGGGCTCGGCTGGTTGGATATGGGTGAAAGCCATACAGGGGAACTCGGCGTACGCCTCCATCTTCTCCACGAAGACCTTGAGCAGTTCGACGGTCCGGTCGATGACCAAGGTCAAGGCTTCCTTTAGCCTGATTGCATCCATATTGTCCAGGATGTCCATGCTGGTGGCTCCGAGGTGAATGATCGGAGCGGCAAGCGGGCACTGCTCTGCATACGTTTTGATTTCGGCCATCAAGTCATGATGGATTTCCGCTTCAATCTGCATGGCCCGTTCGATGTCAACGTCATTTTGATGGGCTTTCAACTGGGAAAGCTGGTCGGTTGTTACCAGACCAGCTTCCATTTCAGCGGTGGCCAATGCCACCCAGACGTTTCTGAGGAGTCTGCGCTTGTGCTCTTCACTGAAGATGGAACGCATCTCATCTGTCGCATAGCGCCACGTAAAGGGGGAAATGTAGGTGTCATGGGTAAAGCTTTGCATTCAGTCCTCCGCTTACCCATGACTCTACCGTGTTCGTCCGATTCTTTCAATCTACGTAACGGATGGTCTCCCATGCCTTGTTGTACATCTCCAGGTTCGATCCCAGATCTTCCTTCAATTCATAGTTGGTCAGCATGTCGACCGTGTAGAAGGGCTTGGTGGTCCGATACTTCTCTGCTTCGGTATTCACCGAGGCGGGGAAGTGGAAGCGATCGAGGAATTGGGCATAGTTCTCCGGCTTATGGATGTAGTTGATGAATTCCAAAGCCAGATCGTAGTTGCGTGCTCCCTTGGGAATACACATCGAGTCAATGTACATCGGGCCGCCTTGCTGGGGGAGGAAGAAATCGACATTGTCCCACTGCTGTTGGGGAAGTTCCTCGAAAATGGCTTCTGCATATCCATGGGAAACCCAATATTCCCCGCTGGCAAACGCCTTGGCGAATCCTTCCGCATCGAACTTCACCAAGTTCGGCTTCCACTTGTCATTAACGAGTTTGCGTGCCTGTTCCAACTGGGCCGGATCGGTAGAGTTGACCGAATACCCAAGGTACGCCAGGGCGTCTCCGAGAACCTCACGCATGTCGTCCATCATGACCATGCGGCCCTTGTAGCGGGTGTCCGCAAAGATGTTCCACGTCTTTTCGTACGAGCTGACCATTTGCTTGTTCACTGCAATGCCACTTGCTCCCATATAGTAGGGGACCGAATACTCCATGGTCGGATCGTAGGTGGCCTTGGACAATACCAGCGGGGTGATGTACTGCAGGTTGGGCATCTTCGAGGTGTCGATCTTCTCCAGCATGCCCAGGCTCTTCATGATCGAGACATAGTCTCCCGAAGGGAAGACGATGTCGTATCCGGCATCGCCGCTGGCCATCAGCTTGGCGAACATTTCTTCATTGGAAGCGAAGTAATCCAGAACGACGTCCACCCCATATTCCTTTTCGAATGATTCGATGACCGAGTCGGGAGTATAGTAGGACCAGTTGTACACATACAGCTTCTTGCTGCCGGTGGTATTCTTCGAACTCTCCTCGGTGTTCGTGCTTTTGGAGCAACCGAAGAAGAGCAGGCTGGCAGCTAGGACCAGGAACAGAGAAAGGATGAAGTGCTTGGTGGTAGGTTTGCGCATGGGCTAAACCTCCTGTTGTGATGATGTCTGCCCGTCCAGGTCAACATACGCCATTCCCTGGATCGGTGATAGCTGTGAAGCCTTGTCGATGCAAGGCCCGTTTGAGGATTCTAGGCTGGAGTGGAAAGGAGAAGATAGAATGGGAAGGTCGTTGATCGGCGCATCGGCATCTCCTGTAAAGTCAGCCCCATAATTGGGTATTTCCCCCCTTCAGTCAATTACTTGGGAGTGAATTTTCTCAAATTGGCCAGATTTTTTTCCCCTTCCCGGGTGTTGCACAATTCTTTGATATCCCCGATACTTGCTCACAAACTATCATGGATACGCACACCTATCATCAGGAGGCAGTAAACCTCCATACCCATAGCTTTTATTGCGGTCACGGAATCGGGACGATCGAGGACTATTGGAAGGAAGCTGAGAATAAAAATCTCGGCCTTCTGGGCTTCAGCGAGCATTGCCCTGTACCGGATGGCCGATGGCAGAGAAGCCGAATGCTGTTCGACCAGATGACCCAGTATGAACAGGACGTACAGAAAGCCAAAGCCCTGTCCCCTGCCTCGCTTACCATCCTCACCGGATATGAATGCGACTACCTCCCCGAATACCAAGGCTATTATGGAGAGGTGAAGGAACACGTCGATTACCTCATTTGTGCAATCCATGACCTGTCCTTCGACCTTGATGCTGAATATTCGGTGTTCTGGAATCGTTTGACCAAGGAAGATCTCTTTTCCTATACCGACCTCTACTGCAAAGCCCTTGAGTCGAAGTTGTTTCTTTTCGGAGCCCATCCGGACGTATTCGCCTACAATTACCATCGATGGGATGCTGAGGCCGAGGCGACCAGCCGCGCCATTCTTGACTGTGCCCACTCGATGGATGTGGCATTGGAGATTAACGCCAACGGTATGCGAAAGCGCAAGGTCATCACCGATGAAGGAGAGCGTTATTCCTATCCTATCAAGGAATTCTGGGAACTTGCCTCACAGTATGATGTCAAGATCGTCACCAACAGTGATGCCCATGCTCCTTCTGAATTGACCGACCGTAGTGCAGCTGCCAAGCTCTTTGCCTCAAGCTGCAATATATCCTTTGCTTCCTTTGTGCTCTCGGATACAGGAAAGCCGGTCATCCTTTGATGCCCGGCTTTGCCCGAATGTGTCATACAGTTGCATATTGCACCTAGAGCAGGTTTTGCGATTGTAAAAATTCCTTGGCGACCTGTTCCACCGCCTTGCCTTCGACATCAACCTGATAATTAAGCTCGGTCATGGTGGCGTCGTCGAGTTTTCCCTGCAGCAAATTCAGCACACCCTTCAGTTCAGGATGTTTCTCCAACACTTCCTTTCGGACGATCGGGGCGGCATAGTACGGGGGGAAGAAACCCTTGTCATCCTTCAGTACTTTCAGGTTGTATTGTTTGATGGGGCCGTCGGTGGCGAATGCATCGGTGACGTCCATATCGCCTTTGCCGATTGCCTGGTACTTGAGCGATGCGTTCAGTTTCATCGGTTCTCCCTTGAAGGAGAAGCCGTAGGTATCCACCAAGCCTTTGAAACCATCCTGTCGATCGAAGAATTCATGTTCTGCACCGAATACCAGGTCCTTTGCATAGGGGACCAGATCACTGAAGGTTTGTACCCCGTAGGTTTCATATACCTGAGGCGTGACTGCCAAGGTATAGGTATTGTTGAACCCGAGTGGATCGAGCCAGATGATGCCGAACTGCTTTTCGAATGCATCCTTGACTACTTGATAGGATGTATCCGGATCTTTGATCACATCCATTTTCAGATGGGCGGTCAGACCGGTACCGGTATATTCCGGATACACATCGATCTGTCCATTCTTGATCGCGTTGAAATTAACGAAGGTCCCCCCGAGATTGAGCTTCCGGACCACTTTCAGATCGGTATGGGCTTCCACCAGTTGGGAAAGCATTTCCCCGATGACGATGTTCTCCCCGAAATCCTTCGAGCCTATGGTAATCGTATCGTCCTTGGCACAACCTGTGAAGAACAGCAAGGCCAGTGTTGCCAGAATCAGGGCGAATACGGTTCGTTTCTTTTGTATGTTCATAGAATGTAACTCCTTGTAATGTATCAACGGGTATGTCTCATGAAGCGTTTTTCCGCTTTGGTCATCAACCAATCGAAGATCAGGGCGATGACCACTACCGGAATGGCCCCGATGAGGATCCGGTCCAGGTTTCTCTGCTGGATTCCCCGGTAAATGATGTAACCCAACCCACCTGAGCCGATAAGGACGCCCATGACGGCGATCGACAGGGAATTGACCAAGGCGACTTTCAGTCCGGAGAAGATCATGGGAATGGAGAGCGGTATCTCTACGTGTACCAATCGCTGGACCCTGCTCATTCCCATACCTCGGCTGGCATCGATGATGTGCGGCGGCAGTTGGGTCAATGAGGTGTAGGTGTTGCGTACGATGGGCAACAATGCATAGAGCACCAAGGCTATGCCCATGGTCACATCCCCGAGCCCGAAGACGATCATCAACAATGCCAACAATGCCAGCGAAGGGATGGTCTGGATCAGTTCCGCAACGCTGATGATCACCGAGCCGAGTCTGCGTCTCCAATAGGAGAGGACTCCCAGTGTGATGCCGAGCAGCGAAGCGAAGATCATGGAAACTCCGACGATCGCCAGATGTTCTGTTATGGCGCGCAGCAATTCGTTCATGCCTTCCTCCTCAGTCCCCTCGGCTTTATCACGTGTTGCAGCAGCGCAATGAGGCCGCTGAAGCCGAAGGCAAGTATGGCAGAGGGAATTGCTCCCGCAAGGATATATTGTGTATTGTAAGTAGCCAATCCAGTCCAGATCCAGTCTCCCAAGCCACCTGCACCGATCATTCCTGCAAGTGTCGCCCAACTGACGATATACACGGCTGATATCCTCACCCCACTTACGATGGAGGGAAGAGCCAGGGGAAGTTCAACCTTGAACAGGATCTGGCGTTTGGTCATTCCTATGCCTTTGGCGGCATCCTTGTATGCAGGAAGCACACCGATGATACCTGTATAGGTATTTCTCAGGATCGGGAGGATCGAGTAGAGGGTAAGCACTGCCAATGCAGGGACTGTTCCGATTCCCATCACGACCAAGGCGAAACCGAGCATCACCAGTCCGGGAATGGTCTGTACCGTTCCGGCGAAGGCGAGGACGATTGCAGCAGCCTTTGCATGGCGGGTCAATATGATGCCCAAAGGGAGTGCGATCAAGAGGCCGGCTGATACGGAGAAAAGGACAAGTGCGATATGCTGGCCAAGGCTCTGGAGCATAGCCATTTGGTTTTCTTGGAGAAATAGAAGGAAACTCATGCCGATAAATCCCCCCAGAGGGCTTCGCCCATGGCCTTGGCCGTACTGGTGCGCGTAATGATTCCGGCAACGGTTCGATCATCATTGAGTACCACGACATAGTTGGAGGAGGAGCTGAGCAGCTTGTCCAGCGCATCCTTCGCATCATCGTTTCGTCCCACGGTAAGGGTTTCGGTATTGATCAACTCGGTAATCTGTCGGCCGGCTTTGCCGCGTGCCTTGATATCCTCGATGGAAACGGTTCCCAGGTAGGTTTCATCGTCATCGATGACCACCAGACTGTTGATGTCCCGTTTGCTCATCAATTCGATCGAAGCGAGTGTCTTTGCATTTTTATAGACTTTGTACACCTTGGTCTTCATGAATTCCTGCGCACAAAGCGGGGCTGAAGGGGCGTCATTGAGCATATGCTTACCCATAAAACTCTTGATGACCGGGCTGGCCGGATGCTGGAGCATCTCCTCAGGGCTTGCCATCTGCACGATTTTCCCTTTGTCCATGAAGATGATGGTATCGGCAAGCCGAAGCGCCTCATCCATGTCATGCGTCACGAAGACGATCGTCTTCTTCAACTTCTTCTGGATACGTTTGATCTCTTCCTGCAGGGAATCGCGGGTCACCGGATCCAAGGCTCCGAAAGGTTCATCCATCAGGACAATGGGAGGGGAGGCGGCCAGTGCCCTGAGCACCCCTATTCTCTGTTGTTGGCCTCCCGAAAGTTCAGAGGGGTATTTGTGTGCATAGTGTTCATAGGGCATATCGACCAGGGCAAGCAGTTCCCTGACGATTCTGTTGCACTCTTCCTTGCCGTATTTCAATAATTTGGGAACAACACTGATGTTCTGTTCGACCGTCATGTTGGGAAATAGTCCGATCTGCTGGATGACATAGCCGATCTGACGGCGAAGTTGGACTGCATTCTGTTCGGTGACATCCTTGCCGTTGATGAAGACGGTTCCCGGTTTTGGATCGATCAAGCGATTGATGGTTCGTAGGGTGGTCGTCTTGCCGCATCCGCTCGGGCCGATGAGGATGACGAACTCTCCCGTATTGATCGTAAAGCTCAGGTCATGCAAGACGGTCGCCGACCCATAGCGTTTGGTGACATGTTTGAATTCTATCATGGTTCTCGATAACTCCTGTTGTATGGTAAAGAAAATTTCGTATGCGAATTAATGACAACCTAATAGTAATATATAAGTTGTCAGTTTGGCAACCCGATGCAAAAAATGTTGCATATTCTCTTCTTGACAGCAGGAATTTTACTGATACTGATGAATTTGTACTGATGGAACAACAAAAATATGCAAGAAAAACACCCCATCATAGGGACAGGGTGTTTTGCATTGACTGGATTATGCGTTACTGGTCGCACACATCATGATGTGCATGCTCATGGCACACGCTTCCTGTTGAGTGCAATTGTCCTGCCAGGTACGCTTCAACCGCCAGTTTGCTTGCTCCGCTTGCTCCAAGGATGACCTCGATGTCATGCTCATTGAAAATGTCCACGGCTCCGCTTCCCATGCCTCCACTGATGATGGTATTCACTCCCATTTCATGGAGGAAGTTGGGAAGGAATCCTGGGCGATGTCCAGGATTTGGCACCGACTCTTCCTTGATGATCTTCCCATTCTCCGTGTCGAAGATCTCAAAACTTTCACAATGTCCGAAATGTCCGCATACCTGTGCGGCCTCACTTGCTACTGCTACTTTCAGCATGATGTATTACCTCTCTTCCAATGTATTGCATAAGGCTGAAAGATCACAGCCTTCATACGATTCGATTGCTCCTTGATCACAGGCCAGGCTGAGCTGCTCATCGATTCCCAACCGGGCAAGGACGGGAAGCGCATGACGCTCCCCTATCTCCTGAAGATGGCTTTCTCCGAAGACTGCATACCGTTTCTGGTTGTCGGGGCAGAGGAAATAGGAATAATTCTCCACCAGACCAAGGATGGGAATCTGCATTGTTGCGGCCATATTCACCGCTTTTTCCACTACCATGGAAACCAATTGCTGCGGGGAGGTGACCATGATGAGTCCTTCCACCGGAAGGGATTGAAATACGGTCAAGGGAACGTCCCCGGTTCCCGGCGGCATATCGATGAACAAATAATCGAGGGTCTGCCAGTCAACGTCGGTGTAGAATAATTTCACCGTGTTGGCGATCAAGGGTCCTCGCCAGATGACTGGATCACTCTCCTCGGAAAGCAACATGTTCGTCGAGATTATCTTGATGCCGGTCCTGCTGGTCGCCGGTTCTATCCTTCCTTCCTCGCCGGTGGCCTTGGCCGTGATGCCGAAGGTCTTGGTAATCGAAGAACCGGTGATGTCGGCATCGAGGATGCCGACTTGGTATCCCTTTCTCTGCATGGCGCAGGCAAGCAGGCTGGTTACCGACGATTTCCCGACTCCGCCCTTGCCGCTGACAATGGCAATGATGTGGTTGATGTCACTGCCGGTTTTGGAACTTGCCTTCATGGATTCGTTCATGCGTGCACCTCTTGTAGGACATCCCCTCCATGCAGGTAGGAGATATGCTCCCCCATCAGGTTCTTGAGGAATAGATAGTTCTCCTCTCCGGTACAATGACAGGTAACATACTGCGCACCGCTTTCGAGCAGGATGTCGGCAATGCTGTTCAACGTATTGGCATCCTCCCTCTCGCCGGAGCTGTGGTCGTACAGGTAAAAGCCCCCGATGACCAGATCGGGATTTCTGCCATATCGTGTCTGGAATGACCTGAGAATATTCACGACCCCGCGATGCGAGCATCCGCTGACCAATACGGTTTTTCCCTTTTCCTCCACCACAAGGTATTGTTCATGGGTGAAGGAATCGAGAAGGAACGTTTGTTCTTCCTGCTTGTACAGACTTTGGTTCCCCATGGGTACAAATTGCTTGCCTTCCACCTTCGAGAAGAGGGAAAAGCCTTCGGTGATGGGGGTGAATGCAGAGGTGAAGATCAATCGGTTGCTGCCCAGTAGGGACTGCTCAAGGCCGATGTAACGAAACTGTCCGTCGCTGCGTTGCGAGTAATACGGACCGAAGGCTTCCTTTCTGACATACAGCGGGGCCTTGGTGTTCAATGAAAAGAACGTGCTCAGGCCCCCACCATGATCATGATGCCCATGGGAGAGGACCGCAAAATCGACACGCGAAAGGTCCTCCTCCAAGGCCAGGGCATTCTTGGCGAACAGGTCGCTTGCGCCGGTGTCGAAGAGCAGAACCTTGTTGTCCGACTCTATGAGCAGGCTCAGTCCGTGTTCGGCTCCTACATTCGGTTTGTTGGTGGTGTTCTCCACCAAAGCGGTGATTTTCATTGTATGTGCATCTCCTTCAATACGAGCAATGTTCGTTCATAGATGGCCTTGACGGCAGCTGAGGCAGGACAGTCATACGAAACCAGAACCTGTGCGTTGTTGATCGCCTCCAACACCGTTGGGTCGTAGGGTATGGTTCCAAGGAACGGAATCCCTTCCTTGAAACAATACAGCTCGATCTGTGCACTCATCTTTTTGTTCATATCGGCCTTGTTCACTCCTACTGCAACCGGCACCTGGAGTTGCCTTGCGCTTGCTACCACCCGTTCGAGGTCGGAAAGACCGCTTACCGAGGGTTCTGCAACCATGAGCGCCAGATCGACACCGGTCAAAGAAGCGATGACGGGACACCCGAGGCCCGGACTTCCGTCAAGGATGGCAACCTCCGTCTTTTCTGCCGCATCCTTGAGCCGTCGCTTGACCTCGCTCACCAGCTTTCCGGTGTTTCCACTTCCCATCCTCAGCGTTGCGGTGGAGAAATATGCATCCTGCCGGTGGAAAAGCTTGGTTGTTCCTGCCTGAAAGGGAATGGTGGAGATGGCGTCGGTCGGACAGACATGGGAGCAGTAGGTGCATCCCTCACAGGCCATTGCATCGATCTGATAGGGTTTTCCCGGCTTGATGGCATCGAATCGGCAGACGGCAAAGCAACGATTGCAGAGGATGCACTTCTTGCCGTCGATGACGGCTTTTTCCAGTCCGAAATATCCATGATCCTGTTCCTGTTCGAAGGATCCCATCACCAAGTGCAGGTTGGGGGCATCCACATCGCAATCGGCAGAAGCCTTTGCCTTGCTCAATGCAATGAAACTGCTTGCTACCGTCGTTTTCCCGGTTCCTCCCTTACCGCTGAGTATGAGGATTTGATGCATCCTATACCTCCTGCAGCAGTTCAGCCAACAATGTTGCGAAATAGGCTCGGTATGCATGATCCTCACGCACCGCAATCCGTCCTTCACTGGAAAGTCGGGCAAGATTCTGATCATAAGGTAGGCAACCTATGATTTTCAGATCGTTTGTAAGTGCATACTCCTGGGAGGGGTTTGCGAGTTCCTGGGTCTTGTTCAAGAGAACGGCACAGGGTTTTCCCATCATCGTTACCAGCTCATGGACCATCTCCAGGTTGTGTGCTCCAAAGCGGGAGGGTTCTGCAACCAATAGGCAAAAATCGGCTATTTTGATGGTTTCCTGCACCAGACAACCGCTGCCCGGAGGTCCGTCGATGATGATTAGGCCGTCAAGATGTTGATGCACCATCGCTTTGATGATGGGGACGGCGGAACTTTCTCCAATGCGCATTTCACCGGAAAGAAATCTCACCTGATCACTTTTTCCCTGTTTGACCAACCCCAGTGGTCGTTTTTCTTCATGCAGTGCATGCTTGGGGCAGATGGCAGTGCACAATCCGCAGGAATGGCAGACCTCCTCGAATACCAGCAATTCCTTGCCGATCATGGCCAAGGCGTTGAACGCGCACAAGTCCACGCACCTACGGCAACCGTCGCAAAGCGTTGGATCGACCACCGGCTTGGTGGTATAGACCATTTGTTGGCCAAGTATCGTCGGTTTGAAGAAGAGCTGTCCGTTGGGCTCCTCCACATCAGCGTCAAGGTAGGTTGCTTGGTCGGCTGCAGCGGCCAGATTGACCGATACCAACGTTTTTCCCGTACCCCCCTTGCCGCTGAGAATGACGATGGTGGGCTCAGCGGGCATGATGATACCCGGGATGGACATCGGTCAGCTCGACAAGCGTATGGTCCAGCAAACTGGAGATGTTGTCCGCGATGCTCAGGTTCAGCGCTTTCAGCAAAGTGACCTTTGCAGCCTTCAGGACTTTGGCTGAATTCTCCCCGCACCGAAAGGTGATCAAGGCGTCGATGTGTTGGTCAGCCAACTTCTGTGCGGCCTGGATGCCTGCGCCTCCCTCTTGGTCGACTGCCGTATTGTCGATGAAACGGCTTGTCTGTGCTTTGGTGTCGTACAGACAATAATGCGGTGCACGACCGAATGACAGGCTGATTGCACTGTCCAGGCTTTTCTCTTCTGCAGGAACTGCTACGATCATTGCGTGATTTCTCCTTCTTCGGTGCGTATGTCTTGCGCAAAGCGGCGCCTGCAACCCCTTCCACAGCCATGGAAATGGGGGCCCCCATGGTCGCAGAGACGGTAGTCTCCGCCTTCGATGAAAAGCGGACGGCCTTCCACCAGCGACTGAGCCAGTTTTTTCCTGGCACTCTCATAGATGCCTTGGACGGTCGTCCTGGCAACATTCATTTGCAGCGCGCATGCTTCTTGGGTGAGATTCTCATGGTCTATAAGCCTGATCGTCTCATATTCATCGACGGTCATGTAGAGGATTGAGATTCCATCCAGTGAGGAACCCAACGGACCGAATTTAGTGGTTTCCGGCAACGTGCAGACACTTCTCCATTTACGTGGTCTCGGCATGCAAACTCCTAGGCTTGAGGACGCTCGCCAAGCAAGGTCTCAACGGTTTTCAATTCCTGTTCCAACATCCGCTTCCGTTCTGCAAGCAGGAGTGGGGAGTTGACCCTGTGTCCGTACCCGCTTCCCCCAGCTTGTCCATACCCGAATCCAGTTCGACAAAAGCCCATTCCCTTGTTGCTTCTTGCGCCGCAGCCCAACGGGCCGGTTCCATCTCTTCTTGGCATGGTATGCCTCCTGTATGGAGTATTGTTATTGACATATGTCAGTAACTATCCATACCATACCCCAGTTTCTGGCATATGTCAATAACTAGCTGAGTATACTGGTGAAAAAGAAAAATTGACCGCGGTCATTTTTTTGATTGACGGCAGCAAAAACCCCTTGTAGGATAGGGAAAAAGAGGTGATCGCATGCACATCGTTGTACCAATCAAACAAGTGCCGCAAACCAGCGATGTCCAGATGGACAAGCAGACCGGCACCATGATTCGCTCAGGATCTTCTTCCATACTCAACCCATTGGACATCTATGCGTTGGAAACCGCTTTGCGGATCAAAGAGCAGTGCAATGGGCGGGTGACCGTTCTTACCATGGGCCCGGAGAGCGCCGTAAAAGTGCTGAAGGAAGCGGTGGCAATGGGTGCCGACGCAATGGTGCATCTGTGTGACCGCGCCTTCGCCGGTTCCGATACCTGGGCAACCTCACGTATTCTGGCTGCGGCGATACGCAACATCGGTCCCTTCGATCTCATTCTTACCGGAGAACGGGCCACCGATGGCGATACCGCCCAAGTCGGTCCAGCCATTGCTTCCTGGTTGGATCTACCGGTACTCAGCTATGTGGCGTCGATCGACGAAATCGACGAACCGTTCGTATTGGTGAAGCGCTTGGTGGAGGAGGGGTATCAGCAGGTACGATCGGAATTGCCGCTGCTGATGACCGTGGTCAAGGAAATCGCCATCCCCAGGCTTCCCACCCTACGGGGAAAGAAACGGGCGATCGAGATGCAGATCACCCGATGGAATGCAGAAAATCTGGGGCTCGAAATGCAGGGCATTGGTTTGAAAGGTTCTCCCACCAAGGTGGTGAAAATCGAAACGCCCAAGGTCAGCCGCCAATGCAGGATGGTCAAAGCTGAGCGTGATGAAGAGATTCATGACGCTGTGGCGCAGTTGATAGCTTTCCTGGATGAACGGGAGCTGTTGGGAAAGGGGGATGTCGATCATGCATGATGTATGGACACTTTCGGAAACGTATGGCGCTCAGGTCAAGGATGTATCCTTTGAGTTGCTCGCCAGGTCCCGTGATCTCGCCGATACCCTCGGCGTGCACCTGGGGACCCTGGTCCTGGGCAGCTCAATCCCTGACGAGCAACTTGAGCGCTTGATCGCCCAAGGGGCCGATATAGTGTATGTAATCGATGATCCGAGGCTCGGCAACTTTGTTTGCGATCGATATGCGGCGGTCCTGGCTTCCCTGATCAACGAATACCATCCGCAGATCGTGTTGGGAGCTGCCACCACCACCGGAAGGACGCTGCTCCCCTATGTGGCGGTCAAGGTGCATGCCGGACTTACCGCCGATTGTACCGGTCTGGCCATTGAGGAGGGAACCGGCAACCTCCTGCAGACCCGACCTGCCATCGGGGGGAACATCCTTGCGACGATCAAGACCCCTGACCACCGCCCGCAGATGGCCACCATCCGTCCCCGCTCGACCAAGCCTTTGGCGTATGACCCTACTCGCAGCGGCACCATAGTCAGACTTGCATTCAAGAGCGAATGGGACAGCCGGAAGGTGGAAGTGCTGGGTGTGATTCCCTTTTCCGACCAGCCGTGTTCCTTGGAGGAAGCTCCTCGGGTGGTCGCTGGGGGAAGGGGGTTGAAAAAGAAGGAGTATATGGCATTGGTCGAACATTTGGCCGGCGTCCTTGATGCCCAAGTGGGAGCCAGCAGGGAGGCGGTGGACCGCCAGTGGATCGGCTACCCCCATCAGGTCGGGCTCTCGGGGAAAACCATCAGCCCACGGTTGTACCTTGCACTGGGGATCTCCGGGGCAATCCAGCATCTGGCCGGCATCAAGACATCTGAATGCATCGTAGCCGTCAATACGGACGAACATGCAAACATCCTGGGTTTGGCGGATTTTGCCATCATCGGGGACCTCTTTCGGGTGATTCCGGAGTTGGAAAAGCAACTGAGCGAAAGGAGGAAAGCATGAAAGCTCATTCCTATGGAACATTGAATCCGTCCTTGCTTGCAGCATTGACGAGCATCGTCGGGCCCCAGAATGTGGTTGTCGACAAGCAGCGCATGGAAGCCTATGCGCACGATGAGACTTCGCGGGAGGAATACGGCCACCTACCGGATGTCGTACTTACCCCGAATACCACCGAACAGATCGCCTCCATCATGCGTATTGCCCATGCCTCACGGATTCCCGTAACTCCGCGCGGCGCCGGTTCTGGTTTGAGTGGAGGAGCCATTCCCGTATACGGAGGGATCGTGCTTTCCGTGGAGAAGATGAACAGGATCCTGGAAATCGATGAAGCCAACCTTACCGTGACTGCCGAAGCGGGTATCGTTACCAATGAGTTGAATGAACGGTTGAAATCCTACGGTCTGTTTTTTGCCGGATACCCCATGAGTCTGGAAACCTGTTTCCTCGGGGGAAACATCGCAGAGAATGCCGGAGGCGGCAAAGCGGTGAAGTACGGGGTGACTTCCCGGTATATCCTGGGCCTTGAGGTGGTCACCCCCCAGGGAGAGGTGCTGCAACTCGGGGGAAAGGTGGTCAAGGATGTCAGCGGGTATGACGTGAAGAGCCTGTACATCGGCAGTGAAGGTACCTTGGGGGTCATCACCAAGGCGACAATCCGGCTTCTGGGAATGCCCAAGATTGCCAGCGACCTGCTCATTCCCTTTGCATCAGCCCAACAGGCGATATCGGTGGTCCCCCAAATCATGAAACTGGGCATCATCCCCACCAGCATCGAATTCATGGACCGGATATCGATCGAAATGTCCTGTTCCTATCTTAATGAGCAGCTTCCTTTGGACGGGGTGGGGGCGATGCTGCTCATTGAAATCGACGGTACGGATGAACAACTGGTTGAGCGTCAGCTTGTCCAGGTGGGGGATCTATGCAGTGAAAAAGGAGCATTGGAAGTCTATGTCGCCGAGGATGCAACCAATCGGGAACGCATCTGGTCGGTCCGACGCAACATCGCCGAAGCCATCAAGGTCTACAGTCCCGTACAGAGTCTGGAGGATGTGGTGGTTCCCATTGGCTCGATTCCCTTGGTGCTGCCGAAGTTGGAATATCTGAGCAGGAAATATGATGTTTCGATTCCCTGCTACGGGCACGCCGGAGACGGCAATCTGCATGCAACGGTGATCAAGAACCCGGAGAGCAGCAAGGAATCCTGGTTGGAGATGGAACCGAAGATACTCGCCGAGCTCTATGCATTCGTGGTCGGGGAACTCGGGGGGAAGATCAGCGGGGAGCACGGCATCGGGTGCAAACGGAAGCGCTATCTGAAGGCTTTGACCGGAGCAAGCGAATATGCGCTGTTCAAAACGGTGAAGCAGGCGCTCGATCCGTATGGTATCATGAACCCGGGAAAGATTCTTGACGAGGAGTGATGATGGCTCAGCAGACGAAGGCACAGCGTACCAAGCAGGCGATTTTCGAGAGTGCATTGGGCTTGTTCAGGGAAAAGGGATTCGACCAGGTGTCGATCCAACAGATCACTGAACGGGCGAAGACCGCCAAAGGAACGTTCTATACCTACTTCGCCACCAAAAGTGATATCATCGTAGAGGAATTCTGGGCGATCGATGCGTACTATCGATCGATTGCCCGGGAAGTCGGGCAGGAGAGTTCCTGTTCCGACAAACTGCTGAAATTCACCGAACTGCAACTGACCTACATCCGTGATGTAATCGGTTGTCCCACCTTGAAGGTTCTGTATGCCAATCAGGTCCTGCAGGAAGGCTCTGAAAAGGTCATCACCGACCAGAGCCGGTTCTGGCATACCTTCATCCGGTCCATCATTGAGGAAGGCCAGATTTCCGGTGAGTTCAACCAAGCCCTTGATGCCTATTCCTATGCCATCCTGTTCAATCGTGCAATCAGAGGGCTGTTCTTGGATTGGAACATTGCCTCGGCATCGTTTGACTTGGTGGAGGAAGGCCTCCAGTATTGCAGACATTTGCTGCTGGGAGCCTTGCTTAGTACTCAAGCGACGCAGAAAGGCTTGGTTGGGCGGTCAGATGATTGTTGAATGAGTCCGCAATCCTTTGCAGATACGCTTCATGATCGACCGAAAGTTGGCTCAGCATGATTCCAAGCCCTGCCAGGTCAACGGCAATCCCACTGAAGCCTGTCCAGTTGGCCCAGGTAGGAATGTCGGCATGCTCATCGGAGGCAACATAGGGCACCATAAGCAGGGACAAGCCGGCAAGCTGGGTGATCAGGCCGGCTTGCATGATGTGGTTCTGTTTGGTCATGGCAGTTTTCAGTTGCTCGATCAAGACGGAGGTCTCTTCATCCAAGGGCTGCTGCCTGAGCATATCGAAAAACTCGAGCACCTGGGTTGGTTCCCCCCAACGGGTACCCACCGCATACGTCTGCCCGCGATAGGTGTATCGGGGAGCAAGCTCATAGGCCCCTCCCTTCTTCCGGGGATGGTAGATGATCATATCGTAGGTGGGGGAAAGTGTTTGCGCAATGAGATTGTCCACATCAATATGGGTACGGGTTGCAAGGACCGCAGAACTTGGGTACTCGCTTTTCGTCCCATCGGGTGCCTCAAAGCGTAGACCTGTCTTGCTTTCGTAGGAAAGAATCCGCCCTATATGCACCGAACCGTCGGAAAGCACCAGCAAATCGCTTGCTCCCAGTGAGACGAGTATCCCTATGCCAAACAGGAGCATGAACAGAAGCCTACGCATAGGCACCCTCCATAGCATCGAGGCCTGCCGGAATGGGCAGGCCTCGCAAGGATTTAGAGAATGATGATTTGATCCCGTTCGGGGCCGACGGAAATATACTTGATCGGACAGCCGACCAATTCTCCCAGTCGTTTGCAGTAGATCTGGGCATTCTTGGGGAGATCCTCCCACTTTCGTGCCCCGGTCGTATCTGCCATCCAGCCGTCGAACTCCTCGTAAATCGGTTCGGCGATTTCCTGAAGGGCGGTTTCGGGTAGATAGTTGATGATTTCCCCGTTCACCCGATATGCGGTGCAAACCTTGATCTTCTCAAAGCCGTCCAATACATCGAGCTTGGTAAGGGCAAGGGACGTGAAGCCGTTGATCCAGCAGGAGAAATCGGCTGCCACGGCATCGAACCATCCGCAACGGCGGGGTCTGCCGGTGGTCGCTCCGAATTCACCGCCGACCGAGCGCAGCTTCTCAGCCGTCTCATCAAACAACTCGGTCATGAATGGACCGCCGCCCACACTGGTCGAGTATACCTTGGTGACTCCGATGACCTCATCGATCCGGCCAGGCCCGAGTCCGCTTCCCACGGCAGCTCCGCCGCTGGTGGGGCTGCTGCTGGTGGTGTAAGGATAGATTCCCCAGTCCAGGTCACGCATTACCCCCAGCTGGCCTTCGAGGAGAATCTTGCGGTTCTCTTCATATGCCTGGCGTACGACCGGAAGCGTATCGATGATCTTGTCACCGAAGGCTTCCTTCCATTTGGTGCACAGTTCCATCAATTCGTCGACAGTGTATTCCTTCAGCCCGAAATAGGCGAGCTCCCGATTTTTCTGGGGAAGCGCCATCTGGATGCGGTTTCTCAAGCGGTCGAGGTCAAGCAAGTCCGCGGCTCTGATGCCCGAACGGGTGGCTTTGTCGCTGTAGCAAGGCCCGATTCCCCGCTTGGTGGTCCCTATCTGCATCTTTTCGCTTTTCGAGCCTTCCTGGGCACCGTCGAGTGCGCGGTGATAGGGCATGATCAAGTGGGCGCGAACATCGATGAACAGGTTGTCGACGGTCACCTGCTTTGCCTTGATGGCCTCCAATTCCTCAGCCATCGTCTCAAAGTTGACGACGGTCCCAGCCCCTACGATGTTCATCGTCTCCGGGTTGAAGATGCCTGACGGTATGATATGGAGGGCGAATTTGCCCTTGTCATTGATTACGGTATGCCCTGCGTTGTCTCCGCCTTGGTAACGGATGACCACATCGGAATTCACCGCCAAGTAGTCGACGATTCGACCTTTTCCTTCATCGCCCCACTGGGCGCCAACAATGGAAGTCACGTTGCTCATTGGTACAGCTCCTTGCCTTCTTTCGCGAATGCCTGCAGCATCTCCAGTTCCTTTTGGGTGTGGTCCTCAATATCCTCGGCATCCCAAGGGTATTTGATCCAGACATCGGCAAGTTCCATGCCGGCGAAATACCGTTTGATCTCAACGGGGAAGTCAACATCCTTTTCCTTGGTCTTGTTGTGCAGGACCAGAACGGCGATTTCCTCGGGTTTGTACTTGAGCAGTTCCCCGATGCAGTATGCCAAGGTGGCACGGGTGTCGTCCACCTCGTCGATCAGCAGGACCTTCTTGCCCACCAATTGCGATTGTACTTCGTCGATCCATTGGATCTTGGTAGGATGATCCTTGTGTTTCTTGTCGATTCCATAATAGGAGATGCCGACAGCGTAGATCGGGCGGTTGATGAAGGTTTTCATGATTCTTGCAGGGATGAAGCCGCCGCTTCCGATCGCAACGATTACCTCGGGATCGTAGCCGCTCTCAAGCAATTGCTCACTGAGATGCTTGACCAATTTGTGCACCGAATTGTAACTGACGTAGAATTTATTGTCGTCCATCTCTCACTCCTCAAGCTTGTGGGTACATCTCGGCGATGTAGGGAAGGGTTCTGTGTTTTTCATTGTAATCCAACCCGTAGCCGACCACCCAGACATCGGGAATGGTGAATCCGATGTAATCTATGTCAACAGGGACCACATGCCGGTCCGGCTTGTCCAGCAGGACAGCGGTGCGTACCGACTTGGGGTTACGGGTCTTGAAGTTCCTGATCAGGTAGTCAAGTGTGTTGCCGCTGTCAAGGATATCCTCGACGATGAGCACATGCTTGTCTTCCATGTTCTCCCTGGTGTCCATCAGGAGCCGAACGTTGCCGCTGTGATCTCCCCGGTAGGAAGAGAGTGCGATGAAGTCGACGACATGTTCGACACTCAGTCTGCGTGCAAGGTCGGCGATGAAAATGAAGGAGCCTTTGAGTACTCCTACCAGGATCAGGGTACCTTTGATATCGGCGTAATCACTGCTGATCTGACGGGCTAATGCATCAACTCTTCGGTTGATCGTATCAGCATCGATGAGAACACGGGCGAGATCCTCTGTCAGGGCAGGGATCGCGAGGGAATCTTTCATTGGGCCTCCTCAACGCAACAGCAAGGGCTGTTGGAACATGTTCCGTATGTCTGTAGGAATATACGAAAAGAGATGGAGTGTCAATGTTGCACAACCTGTCCTCTGTTGCCGGGACTGCAACAAAATCAGGCTCTTGACCACACTCTTGTCACGTAGCTACACTGTAAGTGAAATAAGGGGGCCTGCCATGTATGTTGAAGTTCCTGTCGAAATGTTGCAGATGAATCCATTCACTGCAATCGGGACCGATGGGTTTCTGGTTACCGCCGGAAATGCTGAAAAATTCAACACCATGACTGCATCATGGGGAGGCATGGGGGTGCTCTGGGAACGGAACATCATCATTCTTTTTGTCCGCAAGAGCCGCTATACCCATCAGTTTTTGGAATCAAGCGACGGCTTTACCGTGTCCTTCTTCCCCCCCGGTATGCGCGACCATCTTGTCTGGTGCGGACAGCACAGCGGCAGGGAATATGACAAAGTTGCAGAGACCGGGTTGCAGGTATCCTATATTTCTTCACCAAAAGGAGCTGAACGTGTAACCTTCAAGCAAGCTTCCTTGGTTTTCTCTTGTACCAAAGCGGTCGTGATGGACTTTGATGAGGATATGTTCCAGCTTCCTCAGATACAGGAATTCTATCAGGAAGGTGATCTGCATACCGTTTTCATCGGTTTTATTGACAGCATACTCTCCAACCAATAGGATGGGGAAACCATAACAAGGCCGATTGGCCGGCTTGAGAAGGCAGGACTGCATATCCTGCCGAGGAGCATTGATGAACCTTTCAAAACAGCAGGCTCAGTCTGCACTCTCAATCATGGCGCGTTCCCGCCATTTTGAAGAGTGTATCGACGAATTTTTCAAACGGAAGGAAATGCATGGGACCACCCATCTTTCCATTGGGCAGGAAGCCTGCCAGGCCGGCCTTTCGCTTGCCCTGAGCCAAGGGGACTGGATCGTTCCCACTCACCGCTGCCACGGGCATACCATCGCCAGGGGAACCAATGAACGCCGATTATTCAGCGAGATGTTCGGCAGCAGCGACGGCATCTGCAAAGGCCTGGGTGGATCCATGCACATGACCGACGTCGAAACCTGGAACGCAGGATCCTCGGCGGTGGTGGGCAGCGGCGTGAACCTTGCCGTCGGTCTTGCATTCGCCTTGAAGATGCAGCACAGCCAGGCCATCAGCGTGGCAATCTTCGGTGATGGGGCTACCAGCCGGGGTGCATTGCATGAAAGCATGAACCTGGCCTCGGTATGGTCACTACCGGTCCTCTTCTTCTGCGAGAACAACCAGTACGGCATGAGTGCCGCCGCTTCCCGGATGATCTCGACGAATCAGATCGCCAGTCGCGCCGAGGGATACTCGATTGCGTATGCAACCGTCGACGGAAACGATGTCGAAGCGGTGTATGCAGCCAGTTCGCTCGCAGTCGAAACCATCCGCACCACCGGCCGGCCTTACTTTCTGGAGTTGAATACCTACCGCTGTTGCGGACACAGTAAAAGCGACGCCTGCATCTACCGTGACCGAGAAGAAGAGGAAATCTGGGCGGAACGGGATCCAATATTCCTGTTCACCCGTTCGTTGGTGCAGTCGGGGATGTTCACCGAGGAAGAAGTGTCCCATCTGATTCTGGATGCTCGTAAACACATTGATGAGGCAGCCGCCGATGCCATGGCGGTCCGGGACCAGAAGATCAATCTGGAGCAGGCGATGGAATATCTCTTTGCACCGGAGGAAGAGGAAGTCTACCATGTCTGTTCTTCGACGACGCGCATCAGCTATCGTGATGCAATCCGTCAGGCATTGGATGAGGAGATGAGTCGGGACGGTTCGGTCCATCTGATCGGAGAGGACATCGGTCTGTATGGAGGCTGCTTCCGGGTGACCGGAGACCTGTATGCAAAGCATCCTGGTCAGATGCACGAGACACCGGTCAGCGAGGAAGCCTTCACCGGGCTTGCCGTCGGTTCTTCGTTGCTTGGCCTGCGTCCCGTCGTCGAGATCATGTATGGTGATTTCGCCACTCTGGCAAGCGACCCGATTATCAACCATGCTGCAAAAATCCGGTTCATGAGCGCCGGCCAATTGTCCTGCCCAATGGTCCTCCGTGCCCCGATCGGCAGCGGGACCGGCCATGGTTCCCAGCATACCCAGTGCCTGGAGGCCATGTTCGCCAATGTTCCAGGTTTGATCATTGTGGCCCCCTCCTGTCCCGGAGATGCCAAGGCGTTGCTCAAGAGTGCCATCCGCAGCAACAACCCGGTACTGTATTTTGAGCATAAGCACCTGTACAACAACCTTGGCCCGGTAGGGGACGAGCAGTATCTGCTGCCGCTGGGCAAAGCCATCGTCAAGAAGCGCGGCAAGGATGTGACGATCGTCTCCTACAGCCATGCGGTTACTACCGTTCTGGAGGCTGCTGCAGTGCTCAGCCTGCAGGATGAGATAGAGGTGGAGGTCATTGATCTGGCAACGCTCAAGCCCTTGGATACGCAGGCCATCCTCAAGTCGGTTCGCAAGACCGGACGACTGTTAGTCGTCCATGACAGTCCCGAGTATGGGGGGTATGGAGCGGAAGTGGTTGCGGTCGTCACCTCTGATGAACGCTGTTTCTCCCAAATGCTTGCAGCTCCCAAACGCTTGTGTGGAAAGGAAAGCCCCATCCCGTTCGCCCCTGAGTTGGAATTGGAGGTCATTCCCTCCAAGGAAGCGGTGGTGGAGGCGGTTCGCTCGCTTTTCTCCCCCGCATAGCCTTTCCTTTTTTCTCTGTAGACGCTAGAATACAGGGCACTTGCGCCTGCCTTCGTTGCGGCGCATATCTACAGGAGTGAGAACAGCATGGATATCGATGTAAAGAACCTGCATCCGCTGGAAGTCCGCCTGCTTAGGCATGTCGGCCTCAATGAGGCGATCAGTGCCGAGCGACTCGTTGCCGAGTTGGACTACAAGGTGGGGCAGTGCAACCAGGCTTTCAGCTGGTTGAGCGCAAAGGGCTATCTCGTTGAGAAGAGTCGTACCAAAGGCATCTTCTACGAACTGACCGACCTTGGACGTGAACAGTCGGAGAAAGGGACACCCGCACAGCGCATCTTTACATTTATCAAGGCTGAGGGACCGCACACATTGCCGGAAATCGCCTCAGCCTTACAGCTCGAGAAGAGTGAAGTGGGATCGGCTTTCGGACAGCTTTCCAAAGCCGGGTATGCTGCCATGAATGCGGAGAACAAGGCACAGGCATCGGCCGATCAGCTGGAAGGTGAGTTCATCGTGACCGCCGACTTGCTCAAGCGCGGTTGCGAAGGCGAGCTGGAGGAACGTTTGCTCAGTGCTGAGGAAACGTCCGCAATGGCCAAGATCTCCAAAAAACGCGGTGCCAGCGGGTCACCGTTCAAAGTGGTCGAACGTGAAGAGATCATCTATGCGCTGACCGAAACAGGGGCGGAAGCCAAACAGGCGGTAATTGCAGCAAACATCACCGGTGAGGAACTGGGCTCGGTTACCAGCGAGATGCTCAGCAGCGGCAGCTGGAAGCAGGCTTCCTTCCGTCCGTACGGCATCAACGCCCCGACCAGCCGCCTGATTCCCGGCCGGCACAACCCCTACGGCAACTACCTGCAGTGGGTGAAGGACAAGCTGTGCAGTCTCGGCTTCGAGGAATTCGACGGACCGCTGGTGGAAAACGAGTTCTGGAACGGTGATGCATTGTTCATGCCGCAGTTTCACAGCGCCCGTGACATCCATGATGTGTATTATGTCAAGGATCCGGTGCACTGCAAGACCATCGAGGAGCCATGGCTCAGCCAGGTGGCGGCAACCCATGAGAATGGTTGGAAGACCGGAAGCCGTGGGTGGCGGTACAGTTTCGATCATGAATTCACCCGTCGACAGGTCCTGCGCAGCCAAGGGACGGTGCTCTCCGCCCACCAGCTTACCAAGGCCAAAGTCCCGGGCAAATATTTCGGGGTGGCACGGTGTTTCCGCTACGACCAGGTGGATGCAACCCATGGGGCTGACTTCTACCAGACCGAAGGCATTGTACTCGGAGAGGATGTGAATCTGAAGACCCTGTTGGGACTGCTGAAAATGTTTGCCGAAGAGATTGCAGGAGCCGAGGAAGTGAAGTATGTTCCCGGCTATTTCCCGTTCACCGAACCTTCGATCGAAGTGCATATCAAGCACCCGGTGTTAGGTTGGTTCGAACTCGGGGGCAGCGGAATTTTCCGCCCGGAAGTGACCAAGGCCCTCGGAATCGATGTGCCGGTATTGGCATGGGGATTGGGAATTGACCGAATGGCGTTGATGCATCTCGGCCTGAACGATCTACGCGAGCTTTTCACCCCGAACATTGAGTCGGTGCGCACCAGGAGGGGAAACTAATGCCAAAGATTGAAACCACCGGCAAACATTTCTATCGTTTGTTGGGAAAGACCCTGTCCGATGCCGAGCTGGAAGCAATTTTCCCGGTTGCGAAAGCGGAATTGGATGGACATGAAGACGACGTGCTCAAGATTGAGCTTAATGATACCAACCGACCCGACCTGTGGTCGGCAGCCGGCCTTGCCCGTCAGTTGAAGGCGTACTGGGGCATCGAGGCCCCCTTGTATGATTTCTTCTCCACCAGTGAGGAGGCTTTCGACCATGAAGGAAGGGTGTTGATCGTAGATGTTTCGGCCAAGGAAGTCCGTCCCTACTCCATCGGATTCGCCGCACGGGGGCATAAGGTCGATGAAGACGAGTTGGAGGCTTTGATCCAAAGCCAGGAAAAACTCTGCTCGAACTTCGGGCGCAAGCGGAAGACGATTGCCATGGGAATCTATCGCTCCGATTTGATCACCTATCCGGTGCATTATCGGGGTGCTGATCCCGATGCCACCAAGTTCATTCCGCTCGGGATGGATCAGGAGCTGACTCTGCGGCAGATCTGCACCGAGCATCCGAAAGGACGCGAGTATGGTCCGATCGTCAGCGACTGTGCAGTCTTCCCGTATTTGCATGACGACAATAATGAGACGCTTTCCTTTCCACCGGTCATCAACAGTGCCCGCATCGGGGCGGTGGAAGTAGGTGATGAGCATCTCTTTTTGGAACTCAGCGGTATGGATCTGAAGGATCTGCTCCTGGCTGCAGCCATCATGGCCTGTGATATGTCCGATATGGGTTTCGAGATCCTTCCAGTGCAGGTTCAGTTCCCCGAGGAAACGGAGTTCGGTACCAAAATCACCGTTCCCTATTATTTTCAGGATCCGATTTCCTGTTCCCTGGCACAGATCCACAAGACCCTCGGCGAATGCATGAGCGGCGAACAGGCGGTCTCTGCATTGAAGCGCATGGGTATCTATGCCATTGAGAGTGAAGGCAGCATCTATGCCACGGTACCCGAGTACCGCAACGACTTCCTCCATCCGGTGGATGTCATCGAGGATGTCATGATTGGGTACGGTTTGGGCAACTTTGCCCCGGAAATGCCGCAGGACTTTACTGTAGGCCGTCTGAGCAAGGCTGAGGAAATGGGCCGAAAGGTGAAGGACCTGATGGTCGGTCTCGGTTTCCAGGAGATGATGTACAACTACCTTGGGTCGAAGAAGGAGTACGTGGACAACATGGCCTTCCCCCAGGAAAAGTGCATTTTCATCGCCAATCCGATGAGTGAGAACTATGAGGTGGTGCGCCCCTCGATCATTCCTTCCCTGCTGGAAAGTGAGAGCGTCAGCGCCCATGCACCGTTCCCTCACAAGATTTTCGAGGTAGGAAAGGTTGCCTTGATCGACAGCAGTGACAACAGTGGGACGACCACCCGCAACAACCTTGGCTTCTTGGCAAGCGACAGCGTGATGGGGTACAACGAGGCTTCTTCCTTGGTGAACACCCTGTTCTACTTCCTTGGCCAGGAGTATGGTCTTGCCCCGCTTGAGGGGGACGGACGGTTTATCGAAGGCCGTTGTGCAAGCGTTGTCTGCAATGATGTGCCCGTCGGTGTGTTCGGGGAAGTCCATCCGGCGGTATTGGAGAAATGGGGCAGTACGATGCCCACCATCGCCTGTGAGCTGGACCTGGATGTATTGATGACCGAGTAAGCATCTGCATCCTGTGGTAAGCAGACCTGCAGCATCTTTGGTTTTACAGAGGGCTGCAGGTTTTTTTTCGGAGCATCCAGATTGGAAAAACTACGAACCCGAAAAATTGACCTGCATATGCATAAAATATGAATATCTATGCAGTTTTCCTCTGAAACGCTTGACATTCCCGGCAGGGTGGCGGTAAGGTTTCGTCATGAACAAGAACAGAATGAGCATCCATCACCATCATTGCATGACCAAGCAACCGTAGACAGGTGGGCTCTGATACCTATACATACAGACCTCCGCATGTCGCGGGGGTTTTTTTTATACCGAGAAGGAGAAGATCATGGCGGATGTGCTGAGAATTGCGATTCAGAAAAGTGGAAGACTGAGTGAGAAGTCTCTGGAAATCATCAAGAACTGTGGCATCAAGTTCGGCAGCGATGCACGGGTACTCAAGGAAATGGCTTCCAACTTCCCCTTGGAATTCCTGTATGTGCGCGATGATGATATCCCCACCTACATCCGGGATGGGGTTGCTGACATCGGGATTGTGGGTCGGAATGAGTACGATGAACAGGCCATCGACCTGGAAGTAATCCGGGACCTTGGGTTCGCCAAGTGCCGGCTCAGTGTCGCGGTTCCGCATGGATTCCCTTACACCGGGCTGGAAAGCCTGCAAGGAAAGCGGATCGCCACCAGCTATCCCAACATTCTGGGCAAGGTGCTGTCCGAGCGGGGGGTCACGGCCAGTTTCATCCAGGTCTCCGGTTCGGTGGAGGTTACCCCGGCGGTCGGTATTGCAGACGCAATTTGCGACCTGGTTTCCACCGGAGCAACGCTCGCCATGAATGACCTGAAGGAAGTAGAGGCCGTCTATACTTCGACTGCGGTTATGATCGGCCGAAAGGAAATGGGCAATGGTGAAAAGGAAACCATTCTCAAACGGCTTCTGCTCCGCATTGATGCGGTTATGAAAGCCGCTTCCTACAAGTATGTATTGTTCAACCTTCCCGAGGAGCATCTTGCCCAGGTGGCTGATATCGTCGGAGGCATGAAAAGTCCAACGGTCACCCGTTTGATGGAAACCGGATGGGTATCGGTACAGACCGTGGTTGCCGAGGATACCTTCTGGGATGTGTTTGAGCAACTCAAGGCGTTGGGAGCCCAGGGCATCCTGGTTACCCCGATCGAAAAGATGACGGAATAGGAGCACTCCCATGGCATACCTGCAACACTTCTACAACCCGTCGGACGATGATTTTCCCCTGTTGCTTGCGCGCAACCAGCAGAACACCGGTACGGTTGCCGAACAAGTCCAAACCATTCTGAAGACCGTAAAGGAACAAGGGGACGCTGCCTTGATCCGCTATGCCAGCCAGTTCGAAGGAGCCAGCCTTTCTTCCCTGCAAGTCAGCCAAGAGGAAATGGAGCAGGCCCGGTCGTTGGTCCCCTCGGACCTCAAAGGGGCCCTCCAGCAAGCCTATGCACATATCAAGGCCTTTCATACGGCCCAGTTGCCCCAGGCCGAGCACTTGGAAATCGCCGACG
Organism: Sphaerochaeta sp.; assembly: GCF_050256055.1. Lineage (NCBI taxonomy): Bacteria > Pseudomonadati > Spirochaetota > Spirochaetia > Spirochaetales > Sphaerochaetaceae > Sphaerochaeta > Sphaerochaeta sp. The sequence goes on from NZ_JBFWIJ010000017.1 coordinate 42,179, forward strand.
GTATCCAGTTGTCGAGGAATATTGTTCCCTATCAACGGGTAGGGTTGTATATTCCCGGAGGCACCGCGCCGTTGTTTTCCACCGTTCTGATGCTTGCCGTTCCGGCTGCTGTTGCCGGCTGTCCGCAAATCGTGTTGTGCACACCCCCGGACAAGGAGGGGAAGGTGCATCCTGCAATCCTGTATGCTGCATCGCTTTGCAACGTTGGTACCATTTACAAAGTAGGGGGAGCGCAGGCGATCGGTGCCATGGCGTACGGGACGAAAAGCATTGGTCGGGTGGATAAAATCTTTGGGCCGGGCAACCGGTATGTAACCGAGGCGAAGGTGCAGGTCAGCAGCAGTTGCTGTGCCATCGATATGCCTGCGGGCCCGAGTGAGGTCATGGTGGTCGTGTCTGATGAAGCCGATCCTGCGTTTGTGGCAAGCGACCTGCTCAGCCAAGCCGAGCACGGCAAGGACAGTCAGGCGATGCTGGTCATCAAAGGTAATCGCAGATCTGCAGAAATTCAGCTTGCCAAGGTGGAGGTCGAACTCGCACGACAACTGGAGATGCTCTGTCGGCAGGATTACCTGCTTTCCAGTCTTTCCTCCTCCCGTGCGTTCATCATCGATGAGCAGAAAGCATGTCAGCGTTTGGTCAATGCCTATGGCCCCGAACATTTGATCATCAACTTGGGAAGCGATGAAGCGGATGCCGAATTTGCGCAAGGTATCGTCAATGCCGGTTCGATCTTTCTCGGCCCCTATTCCTGCGAGACGGCAGGCGATTACGCCAGTGGTACGAACCACACTCTCCCCACCAACGGATGGGCTCGTTCGTACAGCGGCGTAAGCACCGATTCTTTTTTGAAGAAAATCACCGTACAGAAGGTGACCCGAAAGGGTCTTGCCTATCTTGGACCTACCTTGTTGACCATGGCCGAACACGAGCAGTTGCGGGCACACCGCAATGCTGTTTCCCTTCGGCTGGGAGGAGACCGATGAGAGAGTTACTCAGGGAGAATATCGCAAATCTTACCCCGTACAGCTGCGCCCGCAACGATTTCACCGGGGAGGCCGAGGTGTTCCTGGATGCCAATGAGAACTGGCAGGATTTCGTGGGGAAACCGGATGCCAACCGGTATCCCGACCCGTTGGCTACACAATTGCGCAAAGCACTCCAGGACGTCTTGGGACTTGCAATGTCCAAGACTGTCATCGGCAACGGAAGCGACGAATTGATCGACAACTTGATGCGTTGTTTCTGTCGGCCCGGGAAGGACTCGGTGCTGCTGCTTCCCCCGACCTACGGTGCCTACCGGGTGTTTGCGGACATCAATGATGTTACGGTCCATACCGTTCCGCTCACTCCTTCGTTCGCCATCGATATCCCCGGTTTGACGAAGTTCCTCGAACAGGAAAAACTGAATCGCAACGAGAACGGGCGGGTCAAGCTGCTCTTCATCTGCAGCCCGAACAACCCTACAGGCAATGCGTTCGACCGTTCGGTGATCGAGCAAGTCTGCTCTTTGTTCGACGGCATCACCGTCGTTGACGAAGCCTACTATGACTTCAGCAACAAGGGAAGTGCGGTCAGCCTGTTGGAGAACTATCCAAATCTGGTGGTGCTCAGGACGCTCTCCAAATGCTGGGCATTGGCAAGCGCCCGGGTAGGGATTGCCATTGCCAGCGAAGAGATCATAGCGGTTCTCAGGAGTATGAAGTATCCCTATAACGTCGGATCTCCCAGTCAGGATCTTGCCCTGCACGCCCTCAGCCAGGCACATCAGGTCCAGAAGGGCTTGGCGTTGATCAAGGCAGAGAGGGAGCGAATGGAGCGCGCGCTTTCCCAGCTGGATTGTGTACGGACCGTTTTCCCCAGTGACGCGAATTTCTTTTTGGTACGTGTCGGCAATGCCCTCGCCGTCTATCGGTATTTGTTGGACAGGGGTATCATTGTACGCAACCGTAGCAAGGAATTGCATTGCGAGAACTGCCTGCGCATCACCATCGGCAGCAGAGAGGAGAACGACCGACTGCTGGCCGAGCTTTCATCCTACAAGGAGGAACAGGATGCCTAAACGTGTGTTGTTTCTCGACCGTGACGGCATCATCGTCGAGGAAACCCAGGTTGACAGCCTGGAGAAGATCAACTATATACCAGGTGTGTTTTCAGCCCTCGGACGGCTGTGCAAAAGCGGACTTTGGTATCTGGCCATGGTGAGCAACCAGGATGGGGTGGGAACCCCCTCCTTTCTGCAGGAGGACTTCGACATCCCCCATCAGCGTATTCTTGACACGCTTGCAGGGGAGGGAATCCTCTTTGATGCCCAGCATATTGATTTTTCCCTTCCCCAGGATGCATGTCCGGGGAGAAAGCCCGGGATCGGGATGCTTGGTGAGTACCAGAACGAAGCCTATGATCTTGCCAACTCGGTGATGATCGGTGACCGCCTTACCGATCTACAGCTTGCCAAGAATCTTGGATGCAAGGCAATTTGGTTCGCCGATCCTTCCTTGGCGACGCAATTGGAGGAATCGTTGGCATCGATCTGTCTCTTGGTCAGCGACAATTGGGCACAGATCGCCTCGTTCTTGTTGGATGAAAGTCATCTCTCGCCCCGTATGGCTGCGGTCAACCGAAGCACCAAGGAAACGCAGATCTCTGTGAATCTGAACCTTGATGGAGGGGCTCTGGGAACGATTCATACCCATGTACCCTTCTTCGACCACATGCTGGAGCAAGTGAAACGCCATAGTGGTTGCGACTTGGATATACAGGCACATGGGGATCTGGAGGTTGATGAGCATCATACGGTTGAGGATGTGGGATTGGCATTGGGCCAGGCGTTTTTCGAGGCGCTGGGGGATAAGCGGGGGATCAACCGCTATGGCTTCGAACTATTGCCGATGGATGAGGTGTTGGCTCAGGTCTCCCTTGATTTTTCCGGTCGTCCGTATCTGCAGTGGAATGTTGAATTCAAGCGGGAATATGTCGGTGAGTTTCCCACGGAAATGGTCCAGCATTTCTTTAAATCCTTCAGCGACAGTGCACGGTGCAATCTGAGTATGACCGTCGGCGAGGGGAATGCGCACCACCAATGCGAAGCGCTGTTCAAGGCATTTGCCCGTGCGGTCCGCAGTGCGGTGCACCGCAATCCCTATTCGATGCAGCTGCCATCCACCAAGGGGGTGTTATGAACATTGCCTTGGTCCAATACAATGCCGGAAATATTCGTTCGGTGCTTTGTGCGCTCAATCGGTTGGGGTACGAAGCGGAGGTCACCGATGATCCGAAACGGTTGGACGCAGCCGACCGGGTCATTTTTCCCGGAGTGGGGGAAGCGTCGAGTGCCATGGCATACCTGCAGGAAAAAGGGCTTGATTCGGTATTGGTGAATCTGAGACAACCCTTTTTGGGCATTTGTCTGGGTATGCAGTTGATGTGCAGCCACAGTGAGGAGCACGATACGAAGGGTCTGGGTTTGTTCGATGCACCGGTGAAAAAATTTGTGCTGGATCCTGCATACAAGGTGCCGCATATGGGATGGAATACGCTCAAGGTGAGTGCAGATCCCTTGTTTTCCGGTCTGAATGCCCCTTCCTGGGTATATTTCGTACATAGTTATTACGTTCCGCTTTCGTCGCAAACGATCGGAACCACCGAATATGGCGGTTTGGAATTCTCCGCGGCACTGAGGCGGGATAATTTCTTCGGCTGCCAATTCCATCCGGAAAAAAGCGGCGATGTGGGTGAAGTGATTCTGAAAAATTTCCTGGAGGTCGTAACATGGACTTGATTCCGGCCATAGACATCATCGAAGGAGAACTGGTGCGACTCAGCCAAGGCTCCTATGACCGAAAGACTGTGTATTTTTCCGACCCGTTGGAAATGGCGAAACGGTTTGAAGACCACAATCTGAAGCGGTTGCATCTGGTGGATTTGGATGGGGCCAAAGGCAAAGGCATCGTCAATCTGAAGGTCTTGGAACGGATTGCCTCCCACACCTCCCTGGTCATCGATTTCGGAGGAGGCATCAAGCATACCCAAGATCTCGTTTCCGCCTTTGATGCAGGGGCGAGTATGGTGACCTGCGGATCGGTTGCCGTGAAGAATCCGGAGCTGGTGCTTTCCTGGTTGCAGACCTACGGCGCCGATCGGCTGATCCTGGGAGCCGATGCCAAGGATGGGCTTATCCAAAGCAGTGGTTGGATGGAGTCCAGCTCCCAGGAAATCGGACCTTTCATCGACTATTATCTGGCTCAAGGGCTCTCTACGGTCATATGTACCGACATCGCCAAGGATGGGATGCTTGGTGGACCTTCCTTTCCTTTGTATCAGCAGCTGCTGCAAACCCGACCCGCACTGCGTTTGATTGCAAGCGGGGGAGTATCTTCTCTGGAGGATCTGGTACGTTTAAAGGAGCTTGGACTTGGGGGAGCCATCATCGGCAAAGCCATGTATGAAGGGGCGATCAGTCTTGCTGATCTCGCCCGATTCGGGGAGTAAATCTATGCTGGCAAAACGAATCATACCCTGCCTGGATATTCGCGACGGACGTACCGTGAAGGGGATCAATTTTGTGAATCTCCGCGATGCCGGGGATGCCGTGGAACTTGCCCAGGCATACAGTCGCTTCGGTGCCGACGAACTGACGTTCCTCGATATCACCGCTACCGTGGAAAACAGGGGAACCCTGCGTTCCTTGGTACGACGTATCGCCGATCATATCGGCATCCCGTTCACCGTGGGCGGCGGCATCAGGTCGACGGCAGATGTAGGAGCCCTACTGGACAGCGGGGCCGACAAAATCTCGATCAACAGCCAGGCGGTGGCCAAGCCCGACGTGGTTGATGAACTGGCTCTGCAGTTCGGAAGCCAGTGTGTGGTCTGTGCCATCGATGCGCGGCGCAACCCAGCGTTCGACCGTCCCGGTCTGCCGGGATGGGAGGTGTATGTCCATGGAGGAAGGACCCCCACTTCGATCGAGGTGGTTTCCTGGGCAAAACAAGTGTATGAACGGGGAGCGGGGGAGATTCTGCTCACTTCCATGGATCATGACGGCACCAAATCAGGGTTTGCCGTCGATCTGACGCGTCGGGTCTCCGAGGCGGTGGGAATTCCGGTCATCGCCAGCGGGGGAGCGGGAACCATGGAACATTTTGCACAGGTCTTCACCGAAGGCAAGGCCGATGCAGCGCTTGCCGCTTCGATTTTTCATTTTCATGAAATAGATATCCCACAGTTGAAGATTTTTCTCGCACAACATGGTATAACTATGCGTACCCGGTAGTAAGGAGTTGTGAACATGGGTCTTGATTTTGAAAAACAAGGGGGCTTGGTCCCTGCCATCGTCCAGGATGCAGTAACCCGCAGGGTTCTGATGCTTGGCTATATGAATGAAGAAGCGCTCAAATTGACCCAGGATCGCGGGTTGGTCACCTTCTGGTCGAGAAGTCGCCAAACACTTTGGACCAAGGGGGAGACGAGCGGCAACTACCTCCAGGTTCGTGAGATCATCGAGGATTGCGACCACGATACGCTTTTGATCAAGGCGATCCCTACCGGACCTGTCTGCCATACCGGCAGCGATACCTGCTTCAACGAGATCAACGACCCCGAGGAAATTTCTTCCAATGAATTCCTATTCTATTTGGAAGAGGTCATCCATGACCGTCGTGATTTTCCTCAGGAAGGATCGTACACCAACCATCTTTTCAGCCGGGGGTTGAACAAGATAGCCCAGAAGGTTGGGGAGGAAGCGGTGGAGTTGATCATTGAAAGCAAGGATGACAACAAGAGTCTCTTTCTTGGGGAGGCGGCCGATTTGATGTACCACTTCCTGGTGCTCCTTACCCAGAAAAACGTACAGCTTTCCGAGGTCATAGACGTGCTGAAGGGCCGTCACAGCCGCTGATTATTCGACACACACGCTTTTGTTTGGAACCATCACCTGCCTGAGAACGGCAGGTGATCTCATGTTGAGACGGTGTACAAGTCCGTACCTGCATCGTAGACTGACAGGGAGTTGGAGGTTCGGATGAGTATCTATGTGATCCGTCATGCTGAGAAACAAACAGGTGATTTTCATCACAATGGATTGAAATTCAATGATCAACCGATCACAGAGACCGGTATGCAAAGCTCCCGTTCTCTGGTTTCCTTCTTCGCTTCGATGGAAATTGCATCCATTCATGTCAGTGAGTATGCAAGGACTCGTCAGACCATCGATTTCGTTGCACAGGCGAAATCCATCGTCCCAAAAATCGACGGAAGACTCAACGAGATCGATGTCGGCTGTATCGAGGACATGACGGATGCAGAAATCCAGGATCAGTTTCCTGATTTCTGGAATGCCTATCATAGCAGAGACCGTGCATTCAGGATGCCTGACGGCGAAACGGGGGAAGAGGCTGAAAAGAGAATCCGTGCACTCTTCGATTCTCTGGATCCGAATACGAACCATATCCTTTGCACCCATGAAGGTCTGATCAGGATCCTGCTGTGTTCATTGCTCGGCCTTCCTCCCCATCGCAGGCATCTTTTCTCCATCGATTATGCTTCCATCACGGTATGTACCTTTCTCCCTGCATTCAACTGTTGGTCGGTTCCCAAGGTGAACATGGTGGTGTAGTCGGAATCTGTATCCAGGTATTCACTGCCAATTGCACTGCTCATATTCCAGGCCCGAAGTGAGTTTGCAAACCGTCCTCACTTCGCCCGAAGCCTCGCTGCGTTTTCCCCCGGCTCTCAGTCGTATCAGTTCGGATGCAATGACCTCGCTGTTTTTGGGACTCAGCTCGAACCAAGCGGCGGCTATGATTCCTGCGATGATCAACAGAGCCGGTCCTCCGATGAAAAAGAGGAAGAATCGGGAGAGCACCCGGGGAGTCTGTTCCGCATTCGAGACAAACCCGACCATCTGGAGAAACAGTCCGATCAACGGCATCACCAATGCGCCTTGGATGAGCTTGCGGGTAAGCGTCATTGCCCCCGAATAAACTCCCGAGCGTTGCATGCCGGTCATCAGCTCATCCACATCTATGACATTGGGCAGGATTGCATAGGGGATGAATACTGCAGCGGAGGTACCCAACCCGATTACTGCGCATACCAAGGCCACCAGCCATACCGGTGAAGCGGGGGAAAGGGCAAGGGTGCACAACATCCCCACCAGCCAGATGAGCATGCCCATCCGGTAGGCGAAACGCTTTCCCTTGCTGTTGGCAATGCGTACGTAGACCAGGATCATTGCAAGCTGCACCACCATCAAGGTGCCCATTGCCACGGAGTAAAGCGTAGGGCGCCGTAGATAATAGGTGAGATAGTAGGTGAAGAGAGCCATCAAAAGGTCCATGGCACTGTAGGCGAAAACATACATCAGAATATGGATCCGAAACGACGTATTGCGGAAAATGGTAAGGAACTCCGTGAAAAACTGTTTGGAAACGCTCTGCTGGACAACCCGGGAATCTTCCCAGGTACCAAAGTAGGTGATCACCCAGGGAAGCGCGAAGAAAATACCGAAGCAGATGGACATCGTCACGTATCCTTGCGATGGTGTGCCTTGGGAAGCATCGATGATCAACTTGGGTATGGTGGCGGCAAACAGGGAAGAGAAGCCCGAGAAGAACAAGCGTGAACCGGAGAGTTTGTTGCGGGTTTTGTAGTCGCCTGACAATTCAGCGGCAAGTGCGCTGTAGGGGACCATCACCATGGTGAACACCGTGGCGAAGAGGATGTATGCCACGCTGTAATACAGGAACAACGCTCCTTGGGAGGAGAAATCCATCGGAAGCCACAGAAGGATGAAGGAGAGGGTGATGGGGAGAATACCTGCCAACAGGTATACCCTTCGACGTCCGAAGCGGGATCTGGTCCGGTCGGAAAGGTATCCCATCAGGGGATCGGAAATTGCATCCCAGACCTTACCGATGCCGAAGACCAAGCCGGCCAGTGCAGGGGAGAGCCCCACCACTTCGGTCAGGTAGAACAAGAACAGCAAGCCCACGATCATGAAGGCCCCACCGCCGTAGATGTCTCCCAATCCATAGGCGACAAGGGTCTTGAATGTCACCTTTCGCTCTTGTTTTTCCATCATTCACACTCCTTTTGTGCGATCTGTCTGCATAATGCCAGATAGCTGCTTTCTGAACGGATGAATACCGGCGGACGGCCTGGTCCGGAGCGTACACGATGACGTCCTTGGGTATAGGGTTTCCCGGTCCAGAAGTCCACCCAACTTCCTTCGCCCAGCCATATTGTCTGTTTCTGCACGTTTCGTTTCAGTCGAGGTGCGATGAGAAGGTCCTCACCATAGAGGTAGTGCCCCGGTATTGCCCGCAATCCGGTTTTCGTCCGGCATACGACCGGCTGGATAGGGGGAATTCCCGACTCTTGATACCGTTGGGAAACGAGTTGATGATACGCAAGCAGTGCTGCATGAATGCGAGTCATCCGGGCGAAATGGGAAAGCATTTGGGGATCGGAATCAAATTGTGCATTCACCGTTGGATTGATGCCTTCATGAGTGCGCATTACTTGGGTGAATGCAGCCAGTTCACAACTTTGCATCAGCAAGGCCCTGCTTCGCTTGATCCAGGCGAAGGAGAAAAATCCTCCGATGTCAAAATGCCAGTACCCGATGCCGGAGAGTGAGGAGGAGATGCCTGCCGGAATGACCGACGGCAAGCCGCTGTCCTTAAGGAAATTCACCAGCTGATCACCGGCCCACACCAGCGGGACGGCCGGAGCGCTCCCGGTGAAACCCGAACGGCAGAAATACACCACTTCCTTGGAGCGGCCCGCTTCCTGGACCGCCTGTGCATTAAGTTGTGCCCAGCGGACCGGGTATCGATTGTGTTCCCACGCTGGATTCGCATGCTCGTACAACGCTCCATCGGGGGGAAGATACTCGCCGAAATCAGCCATCCAGCCATCCATTCCGATCGCAAGCATATTGCGCTTGATGATTTGCCGGTACCAGGTGCAGGCTTCAGGATTGCACAGATCAATCATTGCCACCGGGAACGTAGTGGTGCTGGTAACGTAGATTGCTTGATGTTTGCTGTCATGGACGAAGTACCCCTTTTTTGCTCCTTCCTGGTAGAGTGGGGCGTCGGTACTGAGAAAGGGATTGGTGTATCCGAGGAACCGGATACCCCGTTCGTGCAGGCTTTTGATGAATTCGGGGAGATCAGGGTACAGTGTCCGGTCATACTCCCAATTCCAGAACAACTGTTTGCCGTAGGGTGTCATCCGGATGCCCTGCCAATCCTGACACCAGACGGCTGTGACGGGTATGCCGGCTTTCAGCGCAACCTGCAGTTTCTGCTCAACTGAAGAGCGGCCTCCCTGCAAGCCGAGGATGATGCCTTGGTAGATCCAATCGGGTAGGGCTTTCTGCCTTCCGATGCTATTGCTGATCGCCGCAGTTGCAGTGGCGAGGGAATGCGTCTGTCCGATCAGGATGGAAGTGGGAATTGCATGAGTGGTGATTACACAGGAGGTACGGCCACTGAAATCGAATCGGCTGAATGCAGTGGTGTCTACCATGGTCCATTGTCCACCGTAGGTGACATAGCTGGCTTGGGGAAAGTAGGTGTGTGCTTGGGACCCTCCACGGCCTGAATGGAGATCGGCAAGTACCCGCACATAATTGGGGCCTCTTCCGATTCCCGGTTCCGATACCCAGAGCGGGAGGACCTTCCCCCGCAGGTCCAGATGGGAGAATTGTTCCCCGCACCCGAATACCGGTTCTCCGACAGGAAGCTGGAGACGGATGAAAAACCGGTTGCATGCCAGATTAGGCGAGGGAATCGGGGTGAGGCGCAAAGCCTGCCCCGTTTCTTCTAGTCGCAGGGTAAACACGTTTCCAAAGCTGATCAGGAGCATACCTTCTGATCGATTGATGGTTATCGGTGTGGTGTCCTCCCACCGTATGGATTGCTTTTCCTTGATGCGATACATCCCGTGCTCCATGGTGATGTCGGCCCTACCGGTTCCCATTCCTATGCAAGGATGGCTAAAAGTATGGCTTAGGATTGTTTTTTCTTGGTAGGTGAGAGCAAATCCGTCCTGGGTGGGGAGTATGTTGATCATTGTCCGGCTCCAGTTGCGAAGAAGTGCTGTGCAACCTTGCAGAGCTCCTGAGGCGGTTTGTCGCCGGTATACGGGGCGATCAGAAGGGAGAACTGAACGGTCTTCCCTTCCCATGAGGGGGCGGAGGGAAACAAATGCTCTGATGCGAGCAAGGCAGCACGTCTTCCCCACCCGGTGCATGCTGCTGGATATCGGTATTGCCTGCCCCAATAAGTGCCGAAGGGGTTTGCGGTGATGGTTTGGGTGTGCTTTCCCCAGATCTGACGCAGGGGGCAGAATGCGAAGGAGTGCAGGTTTTTACCGTTTTGTGCAAGCAGAAGTCCATGCTTTCCATCACTGATTGCCAGATAACACGGGGTGATGTGGTTGTTGATCGAACTCAGTATTATGTTCTTCCCATATGCGGCATAGTCCAGGGAGTAGGAACTGAGATTTCCTGAGAAATCCTGCTTCCATACAGTGATGGTACGGCTGAGGGGAATGTCTTGGAAGAGGATGATCTCACACGGGGCTGTTTGCTTCCACCGTGCATCCCAGGTACGTTGCAGGCGGTCAGCCTTACTATTTCCATATCCTTGGTGGGGTGTGGTCGGGTAGGTAATACGGTACTCCAAAACCAAGGTTTGTGAATTGTCGTCAAGTCGGATGTCCCGTTCCCAGGTTACGTGCGAGTCGGACTTCTTGGCGAGGGGGATGACACCCTGTGTCTTCCCTTTTCCTGTTTGGACTCGGATGCTTCGTCGGATGCGACCGGCATAGGTAACCCAAGGGTTTGTGAGGTGATGGATTTGCAGGTCTTCGCCGTTTCCGACGTGTACGATACCACTTCCATCTGTGCAAGGTTCAAAGCTGAGTGGAGGGCCTGTCCAGGAAATCCGTTGATTCTCGGTTTTCTGTGGTACTCCTTTGCTGTGGCACTCTGTCTGTACCGCATCAAACAACTGGCGTGCCTGCGTCAGGGCATCCTCTGCCAATGCGGTCGCAACTGCAAGACGATGTACATTCATTACCGGTGCAGACAACCCGAAATGGGTGGTACTGAGCACTTGTAGACGAGTGGCAATGGCTTGGGTTGCCAGAGTTTGCAGTTCCTTGGGAAGGAGTGTTTTGAATTGGGAAAAATCCTGGAGCATTGAAGGGGAAAGCTGATTTGCTTCGGCTGTCAGGATTTTTGCAGCATCCCAATACGTTCGCGCTTCGGTGATCTTAGCCCAAAGGACATGGTTTTCGTATTTCTCCGCCCAGGACGCATACCCGTCGAATGCGCCGTCCGCCATATCCTGGCCGATGCTGAGGTTTCCCGTATTCGGATGGGTTGCGAGATAGTCGCTTGGTTTGATGAATTGCACAAAGTCCAGGGTGGTTATGCTTTTCAGCAAACGATACAAACCTGCGAATGAGGGTACGAGATTCCCCAGTCCCCCAGGGATGAATCCCTGCCAGAAGGTATCGTCGGCATCCATATCGAGGATAACGATCAGGTCCGTAGGAGAAACAAGTCTGGTTTGCGCACTTCGGATGCATTTGAGCATGCGACGGGCACTGAATCCATATTCTGCGAGGTCCCCTTGGTTGATCGCAGGCAGGAGCCGCATCGATGATCCGGAGTTTTTATCTTCAAGCAGCATCGGATTATAGCGTTGTTCAATGGGAAGCTCGGGAAAGAAGGAGCCGAATCCATTGAAGGGTATGGCACTGTAATACACCGAAACGGTATCAACTCCCAATTGTGTGTACAGCTTGAGGTGAGTAGGAGAGACCATGCATTCCTGTGGCCGAACGATGGTGGTGCAGGAGGAAAATACGTCCAGGTTTCCCGAGAGGTCGGGCGCATATTTAGCCCATGCTATGGCTAGTTTGAATTCCTCGGGGGTATGTGCACCCAGCAAGCCGTTGTTCCAGGACATGAGATGGATTTCATCCAATGCCGTATCCACCCGCTCTTTGATGCGTGCAAGGATATCCGGGGCATGACGGGGAATCATCCGTCCCAGGGAGAATGCATTGTCGAAATCCCAGGCGCAATGCACACCGATACCTTCTTCCTGCAGTTTGTCCAGATCATCAAGTATACCCCTGATGATGCGGATGTCCTTGCCGAATCCTTGCTCATCGGCACGGTCACCCCGGTAGGAATGGTAGAAATTCACATGGAAGCGTGGACAGAAGTAGATTCGCGTCTCTTTTTGTTTCATCGGGCCTCCTTACCAATGGAACATGCATTTTGCCTCACTTCACTATAGCCCAGCTTTGCATGGTGTCAAAACATTACTGAACAAGGATACAAAAAATGTATCATCGGCATTGGGAGAAATCTTTGCACATGGACAACCGATGATTTTCTAAGAAGGCGAATGCTAACCCTTGACGCCCGTACTGGTGATTCCCTCGACAAAATACCGTTGGGTAAAGATGAACAGGAGGACGATAGGAATGATTGCGATGGCTGAACCGGCTAGTTGCACGGGAATATCAGCTCCTCCACGCTCTTGGAAGTATTTCAGAGCCGGAGTCAGGAGTTGCCGATTGATGGAGGTTATGAATAGGTAAGGATCAAGAAAGTTGTTCCAGATATTGATGAATGAAAACAGCACGGTCGTTGCTATTGCCGGACCCGAAAGTGGAATATAGATACCAAAGAGGATGCGTTGCTGTGATGCCCCATCTATACAGGCTGCTTCATTGAATTCCCTTGGGATGGCTTGAAAGAATTGGATGAGCAGCATCAAGTAGAAAACCTCGCTCAGCTCAGGGAGAATGATGACCCACAAGGAATCGAATAATCCCAATGATTTAAAATAGAGGTAACGAGGGACCATGGTGGTTTCGCTCGGCACAACGAGTGTCACCATGAAAAGCATGAGCAGCGCCCTGGCTCCACGAAATTTCAGCCGTGCAAATGCATAGGCAGCCGGTAATGTTACGATCAGGCGCAAGACAATGGCAACAACCACCGTGACGATGGTATTACGACTCCAATTCAGGAAGTTTGGATGGGTGATGACGGTAATGAAGTTATCCAATATGGGTTTTGCCGGGTAGAACAGCGGACGATACGCCAAACCGGAAGGACGGAATGCAATGACCACCATGGTGACAAATGGATAGAACATCAACAAGCCGAGTAGCCACATGATTGCCGAGAAACAAGCTTGCTTGATTTTTTCCCTCTGCTGTACATGCTCAATATTCATAGTTCTTCCTTTGGATGAGCAGACTGATGATGAATATAATCGAAGCAAGCAAAGTGCCTTCTGCGGAAGCGATCCCCAATTTGAAATACTTGAAGGCATCGGCGTAAATCTGCATCGATGCGACCTGGGTGGCTGTCCCCGGTCCTCCTTCGGTCAACGCCATGATCACGGTATAGTTCTTGAACGAATTGATGATGGTGATGGTCAGGATGAACATGATGGCTGGTTTGACGGAAGGCAACAACACATATCTGAGACGCTGAAATGGTGTGGCTCCTTCCAGGTCTGCGACCTCCAGCAGCGAGCGGGGTACTTGCTGTAATGCAGCAAGCAGGGTGATGACCGGGAAAGCCAGACCAACCCAGGTGTGGATACATGCCGCCACGGATAATGCACTGTTGTTGCCGCTCAACCAAAGCGGCAAGGTTTTTTCCGTCCACCCGAGTGCAAGAAGCAATCGATTCACCGGGCCTTTATACGGATTGAGGATATAATTCCATACGACTCCGATGGCGATGAGGTTCGTTACATAGGGCATATAAAACATGGTGCGAACCGTTGTCCTTCCACGGAACCGTTTATTCAGCAAAAGAGCGGCCAGGATGGAGAAACACATCGTAAAAATGGTGTAGGTGGCGGAGAATTGGAATGTACGTGCAAAGGCTTGCATGGTGGTTTGGTTTGAGAAAACTTTTCGGTAGTTTTCAAACCATACAAATTCAGTCGAATATACATTCCGAAGCGCGTTTCTATTAAGAAAACTGATTGCCACTCCATATACCAGCGGGTACAGCTTGAATATGATGAACAAAAGGGTAAAGAGTGACAGGAACAGCCACGCAGTACGTTCCTCCGCCCTGAGTCTTCCACTTGTTCGATGCATATACTCCCTCCATACCCGGCCGCAAAACTTGGTCAATTATACGTTTTTCAATACCTCATCCATTCTCTGCTTGATACGTTGAACAGTCACTTGGAGGGTTTGCTGGTCGATGCAATATCGTTCGGCTTCTTCCTTGATGATCTGGTTGTATTCAGCAGCAGCAGGCCCTACAATGTCAACATTGATGACATTCAGGGCGTTGTCAATCAGAGCTTTGTTCAAATCGTCGACGGTGATACTTCCATTTGAAGCATCTGCTGTGCTCTTGAACACATTGGCCAGATCCTCTTCGCTCATATTCTCCAACGCAGGAATCCCTTTTTCGAATCTCCACTGGTTCTGACCGAGCCATAGGATGTATTCCAAGGCTTCTTTAGGATGGGCTGCATTCTTGTTGATACTTGCATAGGCCATCGAGACAAAATTATTCGCACTTTCCGGTTTTCCGGTGGTTGGGATGGCAACAACACCATATTTCCAATCACGGGGATAATCTGATGGACTATTCAAAAGTCTGGTAAACCAGTTTCCTTGGATGAACATGGCCATGTTGTCTACAGTCGCCCAATAGTTCCAGGAAGCCTTTTCTGCCAACAATTGTTTCACATCCATCTGATATTTCTTGCTGCTTCCCAGCTCCTTAAACCATTGAAGGCTCTTTGTAAAAGCTGGATCATCAAAATTGCTTGTCCCGTCCGCTTTGTAGAGCGGTACCTGTTCCTGCAGTGCCTTGATGATGATATGCGGTGTTTCGAGACGCATCAATGCACCATATTCATTTTGCTGTGCATTGGTCAGCATCTGTGCAGTTTTTTCGAAGTCATCCCAAGTCCAAGGAGCTTTCGGATAGGGTATACCAGCCTTGTCGAACATGGTTTTGTTGTAATAGAGACAATAAATTTCCTGTTTCGTGGGAATCGAATAGAATTCACCATTCGGGTCATACATGATGTATTTCCCCCAGATCGAACGTACGTCAACTCCAGAGGCTGTGGTGGCTTTTTTCAATGGAGCAAAGAACCCTGCGTCCAATCGAGTATTCAGATCCCGTGGCCCAAGCGTAGGGATGACATCGACCTTGCTTCCGGCAAGAAGATCGAGATTGACTTTTGCAACCTGTTCATCATTGGTTCCAGGAGTAACCTGTACCTCTACTTTGATGCCGGTTTGGGCGGTGAACGCATCATTCATCGCTTTGTACCAAGCCTCTGTAGCATACGATGACAATGGAATCGTCGTAACGACCTGCTCGGGAGGAGTTATTTTCTCTTGTTGTTCCGGTTTCCCGTTTGCAAACAGCATGCCCCCGATGAGGAGGGTTCCCAGTGCACATACAAGCAACTTCTTCTTCATACTTTTGCTCCTTTTTCCTCTATGATTTATGGTTTATCAACCACAAAGCGTATCAATTCATCCGATTCCCAACATTTCCTGCAATCTCTTCAGATACGTCAGGTCCCGCTTCTCGTATTCCGGAGATACCGAGGCCCCTTCACGGTAGAATTCCCTGTCACCCCGCTCCAACTTCTGTCCGGCGAGTGTGTGTTTGTCCAAGGCATAGTCAGGAATCTGGGGGACGAGTTCTTTCTTCTCATACGATTTCTTGATCCAATTCAGCATCTCATCCGAAGAACGATCCTTCATCCTCGAACACAGGTAGCGAACTGCATGAATGGCAAACAAGTGACGGTCGTTGCTTTCCGGTTTTGCGGCAAGACGCATCTGTTGAAGTGTTTGGATGAGCAATGGTGCTTGGAGATCCCCAAATCCGATATCCTCAACACTGATGACCTGTAATCGTAACCAAAGGAAATCTTCCAGTTCCCGACTGGTGATCAACATTTCATAGGCGAGAACTGCCGCGTTATCGACATTGTTCCGCCGAATTTCCTTCTGAAGGGCGGAAATCACCTGATCGGCAGGAAGCCCGTTTTTTGTTTTGCATTGTTGCCAGGGATCATATGATGAGGCCAAGATAATCCTCCAATTCCTCTCGTCAGGCAGAATAGCTGCAGACTGACCTTTTGAGTCCACCATAATTTTTGCTTAGGCAGTTGTCAATTAAATTGAAAATATAATTGCATAAAGTATAAAAAATATACATAAAAATAATGATTTATAAAGAATTAAATGTGATATAATTAGATTAGATGGAGCAATATTATACAAAAATATACACATATTGCAAGCAGGAGAAACCGCTATGCATCGGGTGAAATTCAAGGCAAAGAACGGGACTACGTACGTCTATGAAGGCACTACGGTATGGGACGAGAATGAAGAAAAATATCGGACCAAACGGGTTTGCATCGGGAAACTTGATCCTGAGACGGGGGAACTTATTCCCTCGAAACGCTTGAATATGACCGAGAAGATTGTTCAGGATATCAGCAAGAATTCTCTTGTGGTTACCCATGCAGGGCATGATTTGCTGCTGCAGAGCATTACCCGGAGTTTGAAACTCGACAGCATAGTAAAAAATGCCATGCCCTCGGATTGGAGAGCCTTGCTGGCCATGGTGTGGTATTTGGTGGTTGAGAATGAGCCTTTGAGTTCCTGCGGCAATTGGCTGGCGTTCAACCAGTCTCCATTCATTGGGAAATTCAACAGCAGGTATATCGTAGAAATTTTGGATAGGCTGAATGAGGAAGTTCAGGAACAGTTCTTCCGGGAATGGATCAGCATTGCTCCTGATTCTTCACGGATGTTGTATGATCTACGCTCAGTCTACAGCTATAACGCATGTTATCCGTCCTTGGCCTGGGGGGTAAACATGGAAGGAAGCAGCCCCCAGCAGTTGCGGTATGTGATGGTGGTTGGAAAGGATTCCCTGCTCCCTTTGTATATGGAATCCACCGAAACGGAATTACGAACCATGGAACAAGTATCTGATCTCCTGAAAACACTGAAGAAGCAAGGTGTTCCTGTGGAGACCCTGAATATGGATCAGGAGTTTTATAGTATTGAAAACATTACGGCTATGTTTGTAAGGAGATACAATTTCCTACAGGCTGTTCGTATTCAGGATGCCTGGATCTGCAATCTCATAGAGCAGAATAAAGATATGATGGGCGATCCAGCTTCCTTGTACTTGCTGGATGGAAGAAATTACTATGCCAGAACAATTGCCTATATCTGGGAAGAGGAAAAGAAGAACAGGGTCATACGCCACCCTTGTACCGTCCATTTGTTCTATTCCCAGGATATCATCGGCAAGGACCGTGATCGATTCATGTATAGAATCCAACAGGAACGAGTGCGTCTTGAACACCACCAAGGGGATGATCCGGAACCGGATCTGGCCAAATTTTTCATGTTCGGACAACATAAATTTACCGGTAAGAGGACTGTCGGACTTAATCTGGAGGAACTTGAACGGCACGAGAAAGCATATGCAGGTTTCTTTGCATTCGTCACCAATGATCCAGAACTGAAGGATCCTGTGAAAGTCTTGGAAAGTCACCGGATGCAACGGACCATAGAACGAACATTTGATGACTTGCGGAATGATTTGGATTTGTTGAGAATCAGAATTCATGAAGGCAGCAGACTTGCTCCTCGGCTATTTGTCCAATTCATTGCTTCCATCTATATCTGCGATTTGCGAAAAAAATTGCAGGATACCGGTCTGGATGGTGAATATACATTCAAGGAAGTGCTGTCCCAGTTCAAGCATATGTGTGTGTTGTCCAATCGCGAACAGGGGGGAGCTTCCCTCTTGCCTATGCATGAGACTCAGCAAAAGCTGATGCGTGTGCTGCTTCCCGAGGCAGAGGGAGCAAGTACCGGTTCTGCTCAGCTATAGGACTGCAATGCTATTTGCAACGTTTCACGAAAAAGGGAGAAGGGGGGAAGGCCGGTAGTGGGGAATGTGTTCGGATATAGTCACGGAGCAACTGAGGTATCTCCCATTGTGAATCCATCAATATCCGGCACCCCTTGTAACAGGAGAAGCCGCCGCCTCCCGTTGCTCGATAACTGTTGAGCGCGATCCGAAACACTTGATCATCCTTGACCGGTACGTCGTTGAATTCCAAACGAGAGACGCGCTTGCCTATGGGGAGGTTGAGGTCGAATGCATAGGTGATGCCGTAAAAATAATCATAATTGAAATGATGGCGTTCATGTGCAAGGAATGCGGGATCAATGGTGGACTTACCGTGGGAATCACAGGTAAAATAGGTCGCACATTGTTCCAATGCATTACGCAGGATGCTTCCGGTAATTTCCAGCACCTTCAGGGTGTTGGGAAATTCGTATGCGATCAACAAATCTCTTGCGGTAATATCTTCGCGTAGATTCCTAGAGATGTTGTACAAGCATGTTGCAGAAATATCAGCGTTTCCGGCTTCCCTCTGCACCTGATTGATGAAAACAGCCAAGGCGCTGCCGTGCAATGCCACATCCAATCTCCCGGAGAAATTGATCGGCTCAGCCAACTTCCCCAGCGGCTCATCGAGTTTGCGTTGGATGTCATCTTCGATGGAACGTAACTGTGCAAGCGAGGGGATGCCGCGTTTGATCGTGCCGTCAGGTATCATCCACTCGCCATGGGAACGTACGCTACGATCATCATCATCAACGGTTACCGTGATCTTACAGATTTCTGACGCATATGCTCCGCCTTGAACGGTATAGGTTCCGTTGAGGTAGGTACCTTCCGTATGCTTGTGTTGATGGCCGGTGAATACAATATCAAAATCAAGCTCTTCAGCAAGTTTACAGGCAATGTCCTCATGAGAATCCGAAAGCCTGGTGCCGGTAGAAACATCGCATTCATACCCGCCATGGTACAAACAAATAAGGATATCTGTTGTTTCCCTGAGTTCAGTACAAGCTTTCCTGGCAGCCTCAAATGCATCGGTAATCGTAAGCCCTTCAAGATTCTGGGGAGTTTCCCAGACATTGACGAAATCGGTGACGATACCGACGATGCCGACCAATAAACCGTTTTCTAATTCTTTGACTGTATACGGAATAATCGGGAGCCTTTCGCGGTGATCGACAACATTTGCGCAGACACATTGCGCTTTGTTGTCCCCCAAGAATTCCTGTAAACCTTCATATCCGTAATTGAAGTCATGGTTGCCGAGTGTTATTGCGTCATACCCAAGTTCATTCATGACTTGGGTGATGGGGAAGCGATTACCCGTGGAATTCCGCAGGAAATCCAGGAATGGGGAACCTTGTATGGTGTCTCCTCCATCCAGAACGAGGGTGTTGCCATCCTTTTCGAAAAAATGAGAACAGGACAACAACCCCATGGGTCTTGCCGTATTATCAGCATAATTGGTCGGAAACAAATAGCCGTGGATGTCTGAGGTGTACAGCATGGTGCAGGATTTCATGGTTGCAAAGTCTAGAGCCATGTATGGCATTTGTCAACGAATACCCGTTCTCTAGAGAAATCTGACTGGTTCGGATATGATTTCTGTTCTTCAGGAAAGACGAGTATATCTACTCGACTCCAAAAGATTTGCAACGTATTATCTGTGTGTGGGGGAGGCAAGGTCATGGATGAGTGGAGTATGCATCTCAGAGCAGATTTACTGCCTTGGCTTCTGGAAGAAAGTAATCCTTCGGTCAGGTATTACACCCTTACGGACCTCCTTGGATTGCCGGAAGATGATGTGCAGGTTGCCGCGAGCCATAAGCAAATCATGGAGAGCGGATATGTGCCTGCATTGTTGGAAGTTATGCAGCGTGAGGCATATCGTAATCGATATCCGTACTTTTATACCGACAAGTACAAAGGCTTGGTTTGGAGTTTGCTTACCCTTGCAGAGCATGGGTGCGAGCTCACTGCTCAGGTCAAGGCTCAATGTGAGTATATGTTCGAGCATGCACAGGAGCCGATCGATGGAGGATTTTCCATGCATGCATCGGCAAGACAGGGCGGAGGCAGGATGACCGAGGTGATCCCCTGTCTCACCGGGAATATGGCCTGGGCCTTGATCAAGTTCGGGTATCAAGAAGATGCCAGGTTGCAGAAAGCTTTGGACTGGTTGGTCCGCTTCAGTCGATTCAATGACGGAGAGGAGCAAGAAGGCGTCCCATCTCCGTATGACCGATACGAGATGTGTTGGGGCAAACACACCTGTCTTATGGCTACGGTTAAGATGCTCAAGGCATTCGCTGAAATTCCTGCAGGTATGAGAAGCCCGGAGATCCAAGCTACGATGGATCGAGGTATAGCATTTCTCTTGGCCCATCATATCTATAAACGGAGCCATGCACGTATGAAGGTCTCCAAGCCGGGGTGGTTGCATTTCGGGTATCCTTTGATGTACCAGACGGATATCCTAGAGATTTTGGATATTCTCACCACCTTGGGCATCAAGGATGCCAGGATGGATGAAGCGATCGAAGTAGTGGTTTCCAAGCAGGATGAAGAGGGTCGCTGGCGACTTGAGAACACCTATGGTAGTGAACGTTTGCTCATCCCCATCGGCGAAAAAGGGCAACAAAGCAAATGGCTTACACTCCGAGCCCTGCGGGTATTGAAGCGATATGGAGCATCCGAAGGTTCAAATCGAGTACCGGATACTGCTCTAAAGTATTTGAGGTAATGGAGTAGGGGCTCAAAGGAAAAGCAAAGATTGCAATCCCTGCATACTAAACATTGCGTTCACAATTCCTATCTGATACAGTTTTGCTAGCAATGATTCCCAGAGAATTTGAGGAATTACGCTTTCAAGGAGGTTTCAGGGGAACTATGGATGCAAGCGTGGCAGAAGAAGAACCGAAAAAAATCCGGGTCATTGTAAAAAAGCTGGAACCTCTGCTCATCGTGGCAATTCTTGCCGGGGCATTTTTCCTCTTGTACAACCAAGTGAAAAATTTCCATTACCACGATTTGGCCAACCAAGTGAAGAGCTATCCAAGATGGACGATCGCCCTGGCCTTGGCCATTACCGCCTTCAATTATTTCATTCTCACTTTCTATGATGTACTGGCGTTTCGCTACGTCAAACAGGAACTCCCATACCGCAATATTGCCCTTGCTTCCTTCATGAGCTATGTGTTCAGCTACAATATCGGGCTTTCGTTGTTCGGTTCAAGTGCCATCCGTTACCGTTTCTATGCTTCCTGGCATATCGACGGCAATGATATCGCCAAGATAATTGCCTTTTGTGTTTCGACCTTCTGGATCGGGCTTGCAACCATGGGCGGGCTCTCCCTTGCATTCACCCCGCTTTCGGCTTCCCTGTTTCCCAAACTCGGGCTTTGGACGAAGATCCTTGGTATCGTCATGGTACTTATGGTGGTCCTGTATGGCTTAGCCTGTTTCAGACAAACACGGGCTTTGCATTTTAAATCGCTTTCCATAGGATTCCCTTCGCCCAAAATTTCTCTGCTCCAGATCCTGGTCTCCTCGCTGGACTGGGTGTTGGCAGCGTCTGTGTTCTATGTGTTGTTACCTTCCACAAGGCCTTCGTTTCTCGCCTTTGTAGGAATCTTCGTCATAGCTCAACTTGCTGGGGCGACCAGCCATGTTCCCGGAGGTCTCGGCGTCTTCGATTCCTTGATCATGTTGTCTCTTTCTGCTTCAGTCCGTTCCGACGTTCTGTTCGGCATCCTTATCGTGTATCGGGCGATTTATTATCTGACTCCTTTGTTGGCAGCCATTCTCACCTTCGTGGTTCGAGAAGCCTTTGCTTTCCGCAAGCATATTGAGAAAGGCACCAGACTGGCGATTCGCGCCGTTTCCCCGTTCATCCCCACCGCTCTTTCCCTGTTGGTTTTCTTTTCCGGTGCTGTGCTGATGTTTTCGGTCGCCACACCCTCGATCAAGCAACGGCTGCTGATGCTCGATCCATTCATTCCTCTGCAGATACTGGAATTGTCCCATTTTGCCGCCAGCCTTACCGCCTTGGGGTTGTTGATCATCGCCGATGCTCTTAGGCGAAGGGTCGACATTGCGTATTACCTGACCTTGTTGCTGCTTGGGATTGGGGCGTTGTTCTCGCTTCTGAAAGGTCTCGACTGGGAAGAAGCCCTCGTGCTCAGTTCGGTGCTGCTCATCATGCTGCCGGCCCGTCCGCTCTTCAACCGACATGCATCACTCATTGCCCCGACATCGGTCGTCCAATGGTCGATTACCGTGGCCACCGTTCTGGCTGCAGCCCTTTGGCTTGGGTTGTTTTCTTATAAACACGTTCAGTATTCGAACGAGTCTTGGTGGGTGTTTGCCTTGGAAAAGGATGCCCCGAGATTTTTACGGGCAAGTCTGGGCATCGGGATCATGTCGTTGGTTGTCTCCTTGCGGATTCTTTTGTCCCCGGTTCCCCGGATGGAACATGTAACCTTGGCCGATTGTCGTGAGGCCGTCCTGTCCATACTCGCGGTATCACCCAACTCTGAGGCGAATCTTGCATTGCTTGGTGACAAGTATTTCTTCTTTGACAAAGAGAAGACAGCTTTCCTCATGTACGGGGAGAGCGGCAGGTCGCTGGTGGTCATGGGCGATCCTGTGGGAAAGAAGGAAGCATTCCAGGAATTGGTCTGGTCTTTCTATGAAAAAACCAGGCAACAGGGTGCTCGGGTTGTTTGGTATGAGATTTCGGCGGCATACCTGCCTGTTTTCATCGAACTTGGCATGCATATTTTCAAAATAGGGGAAAAAGCCTTGGTTGACCTTGCTTCGTTCAGCTTGGAAGGGGGGAAGGCCAAAAGTCTCAGGCCTCCCCGCAACAAGCTGTTGAAGGAAGGGTATACGTTCTCTGTCTTGGAACCAGCGGAGGTTGCGCTCCATATGGATGAGATCGAACGCGTGTCGGATGGGTGGTTGCAAGAGAAGGCCGCCAAGGAAAAAGGATTCTCCCTTGGGTATTTCAACACCGATTACTTCAAGAATTTTCCCTGTGCCGTAGTGATGAAAGAGGGGATGATCGTTGCGTTTTCCAATCTTTGGACAAGCGGAGACAAGACGGAACTGTCCATCGACCTCATGCGGTACCGGAAGGACGCCCCGGGAGGAACTATGGAATTCCTCTTCATCGAGATCATGCTCTGGGGAAAAGCGCAGGGGTATCAAGCGTTCAACCTGGGTATGGCTCCCATGTCGGGTATCGAGGCAGGAGAGGGTACTCCCCTTTGGAACAAGACGGTGCACTTCATTTTCCAAAATGGGGAAGGGCTCTACAATTTCCAGGGTTTGAGGGCGTTCAAGAACAAGTTCAACCCGAATTGGGAACCCCAATACATCGCAGTGCCCGCTTCGACAGGCAACACGACGTTGCCGATCATTGGGGCCGATATTGCGGCCTTGATCAGGAAAGGAAAACCTCTGTCTCCGCCCAAGGACAAACAGGGTGAGATGAACCAGCAGGGTTGAATGGACATGAACCAGCACGGTGGCTTCTTCTTGAGGTTTCCTGTAGGCAAAGAACTGCATACGGGAAACAACAGATCTCGTCATGCAGGAGATTGAAGTACCCATAGATATTGGTTGAAAAGAGATAATACGTGCTCTATACTTTCTATAGAAATAAAAAAATTTCTATAGAAAAAAAGGAGACCGTATGAACAAGACCCGAAATCAGATAGTGCTCTATCTGGCAATTGTGCTGATGGTGGGAGGAAGCCTGCTGGGATCGTGGGTGAACTCAGGATTTGGAAACGTAAAGGTGGAAGAGGTTTCCATCTGGCAAGCTCCAGGATTCAAGGTAAGCGCGTACTTGTATACCCCGAAGAATCTTGAAGGAAAAGCTCCAGCGATTCTTGCCATACATGGGTTGAATAATCAGAAAAATCATATGGCAAATACCGCGTTGGAATTTGCACGGAGGGGGTATGTGGTATTATCCATGGATATGAGTGGTCATGGCCGCTCTACCGGAAAAAATATGGATTATGGCGCTGGTGGTCCCGCTGGACTTGCCTATCTGAGAGGACTTCCAACGGTTGACACGGAGAATATTGGTATTGTCGGAATGTCACAAGGCGGTTTTGCCGGAGCGATGGGGGCGATTACCTCGAATCCGGAGGGATATTCTTCCGTCTTCTTTATGGAATCTGAGGTTAATGCCCCAGGTTCCATGGATCTTTCAGCAGCCAAATACGTGAAAAACGCTGCCTTCAATATTGGTACAGTTACGGAATTGGGCGTCATGGTATTTATTGGAAAAGGTTCCGATGCTCCTGTCTCTCCTGTCCTTCAACCTTTGTTTGGCACAGAATCCCCGATAGAGGTTGAAAAGATCTACGGATCAATCGCGGATGGAACAGCAAGAATCCTGTATCAACCGTGGGAAGACCATGCAGGATCGACGGATTCACTACCGGCAATCGGGAATGCCTTGCAATGGATGCAAATGACTTTGAAAGGGGGCAATGGACTTTCTCCCAGCAAACAGATATGGCCACTTAAATTTATAGGTACAATGCTAGCTTTGTTTGGTGCTATGCTTTTCCTTTTCCCGATGGGATCATTACTGCTTGAGACTCGATATTTCAAAGAACTTAGGGAGGAAGTTCCTGAGTATCGTGGGTATAACGGAAAAGCATGGTGGATAGGGGCATTGATTACCACGGCACTTGGTCCTCTCTTGTATTTATTTGTATGGAATCATATGTTTTTCGTGCCTTGGATCAGTCCCAACAGACTTTGGCCACAGAATTTTACCAACGTGTATATGATCTGGTCGGTTCTTGTAGGAATCATCAGTAGTTTGCTCTTGGTTGCAGGTCATTTTTTGATCCTGAAAAAACGAGGGGCCGGTCTGTTCCAGTATGGGCTTACAGACGCTTCAGGAATTTTCGATTGGAATAAAATACTCAAATCAGTTCTCCTGGCTTTGGGGATTTTGGCTCCTGTGTATCTGTTGCTTGTGTTCGTTGATGCCGTTTGGCACGTTGACTTCAGAGCATGGGTGGTTACCTTGCTCCCGCTTACAGGACAGAGGTTTCTGGCATTTCTTGGGTATCTTATACCATTTGCCCTGTTCTTTATTCCTCAAGGGATTAGTTTCGCTGGATTTCAGAGACCAAAGAATGGAAAACTGAGTTTGGGAAAAGAAATGCTGATTAACTCCATTGTTCTGGCGCTTGGTGCATTGATTTGGCTCTTGATGTTATACTTACCGATTATTGCAGGTGGTTCAATTATTTTTAGTTCGAACCCTATGATTCAGACAGCAGCCGGAATGGGTGGAATCTATTACCTGCCAATGCTTGTCTTGTGGCCACTCGTTGCTTGTTTGTACACATATTTCTTCCGAAAGACCGGTAGGGTATATGTGGGTATCAGTGTTACCACCATCTTTATCGTGTGGTATTTGGCTGCAGCAGGAGTATTTGCTGTCGCATTATAGTTTCATCTGTATGTACTTCGTGAAGGGTATGCCGTTATGAGAAATTCATCGACATACCCTTCTATTTCAATTACTCATGGGTATGGTATACTCAAGCAAATTATGGTT
>NZ_JBFWIJ010000018.1:0-66632 GCF_050256055.1 Sphaerochaeta sp.
CCGCTTGTCGTTATTATGGACAGAATGGAACGAACTGTCATCCTTCTTGAAGCTGGATCAGCAAGCCTGAAAACCTACCTCCCCTCCTGCCAAGAGGTGCGCCGCATCGTGTTCGTACAAGGACAGGGAGTGAGTGAATCGATTGATTTCGACGGGAAGGATGAAACGTGCGATCACCTTCTGCTCCTGATCGACCGTGAACCGGTAGGGACTTTGAGAATACGGAAAACCGAGGAAGGGACCAAGTTGGAACGGATAGCCATCCTTCCGTCTTTTCGGAAGCAGGGTTTGGGCGAACTGATGGTTCGCTGTGCCCTCAGCATGGTTTCAGGTCCTTTGTACATCCACGCCCAGGTTCGAAGCATGGGCTTCTATGAACGCCTGGGATTCATTGTCCAAGACCCTTCCGTCTTTTTCGAAGCTGACATTCCCCATAAAACCATGATTTGGCCGCATGGCCAAGGAGAACAGCCTTGCAACATTATAAGACCATCGTAATCGCCGGCGCCGGTGTGTTCGGCACCGCCATGGCGGAACGACTTTCCTGGAATACCACCAATACCGTCATCCTCTGGTCCATTGAGGAGGAAGTGGTTGATGACATCAACAAGAACCACCGCAACACCAAGTATTTTCCCACCCATTTTTTGAATACCAGCATCAGGGCGACGACCGACAAGCAGATCTTCCGTCATGCAGACTGCATTTTGTTGGTCATTCCTTCCAAGGTGATCGTGCCGTTCACCGAGGAAATCAAGAGCCTAACCAAGAGCTCCTGCATGGTCATCAATCTGGCCAAGGGAATGAGCGACGACGGAGCGTTCATCACCGAGCAAATCCCGTTTTCCCATACAGCCAGCATGAAAGGCCCCACCTTTGCCATCGAGGTGCTGCACGGCCTTCCCTCCTCCTTCACCTTTGGAGGCAAACGGGAAGACTATGAGGTATTCAAGCACGAAGTACTCAAGGACACCGGTCTGTATCTGGATTATACGTCCGATATCCGTTCGGTGGAGTTGATGAGCATCCTCAAGAATATGTATGCCATCGCCATAGGCTTGGTGAGCGGACGGTTCAATTCACCCAACGTCGACTTTTTGATCTATACCAAGGCGGTCGGTGAGATGCGCCGCTTCCTCTCGCTCTTCGAGTGCGATACCGAAACCATTTTCTGTTATTGCGGACTCGGAGATCTCGGGCTTACCAGCCTCAACGACCTGTCGCGCAACCGTACCCTGGGCTTGTTGATGGGAAAAGGGTTTTCCATCGAAAACAGCGGTGGATCGGCCACCGTCATCGAAGGCAGCAGAACTGTAAAGCTGATGGGTGAGATGACCCGGGAAAAAGGGGTGGCCGATTCATTCCCCTTGGTCCAGGCGCTGTACCGCATCATGTATGAAGGCGCAAGTCTGAACGACTATATGGCATCGGTGTTTGCATAACGGAAGATACCGGTCGATCTTTACCGCTCCTGTATGCCAGGCAACCAATCATGACTCCATATGGGATACGCCAACCCGGTCATCAAAGTCTATCACAGCTCATATCAAGAGGATCTTCCCTCTCGATATGAGCCGGAAAGGAATAATCGTCACACAGATAATCCAAAGATCCTGACACAACTATTCTTTCCTAGAACAGCCTGGTCCTTGTATGCTGATGCGAGAAACCATGATGAACGAATTCTCTTGTGGTTTCCCAAACGTCCGATTACTGCATTCTGGATGATTCGTCGGTCTGGAAGATCACCTCATATCCCGTATCGGTGACTTTGTAGATGATCTCCAGATCCTTCATGACAAATCCAGTATCCCAACCATCTCCTGAAAAATGGGCACAGGTACCGCAGGAAGAAGAGAGAAACCTTGGTACCGGTGCCAATCTGCAAGGAATGTGGTTTTTCTTTGCAAGCTTGAGAAATTGCACCGCCCCATACTGACTAAAGAACGTGGCGATGAAATGGTTCATAGTTTCTGCAAATCCAATTTCCAACCATAATCGGTGACATTCACTACGACATCGTATTGCATCGCTTTGGCAAAACGACTCACATTTTCCTTGGCTGCTATGTTGTCAACAAGAACTGACAGGCCCGCCACTTTCTTGTCGATGACTTTCTTGGTTTCAAGAACCGGTTGCGGACAGGATAATCCCCGTGCATCAATTTCCATATACTACCCCCTTCTTCTGGATTTGGATGACCACCAATGCAATTGTTGTGATCACGATAAAACCGAGAATGGTTGCAATTCTGCCACCGACCGTTGGCCCTTGCGTGGAAGAAGCAAGACCAAAATTGTGAGACATTGCGGCTCCTGCCAGCATTCCAAGTACACTCATGGCACTATCACTGTTTCCTTCCCCTGCCAGAATCGTCTGTCTGAGAGGACAACCACCAAGCAGCACAGACCCATAGCCAACCAAGGCCATCCCCAGAAAATTCCACACCCAATTGGTATGGGCGACACTCTGTCCGACAAACCCAAATTTGAAGAGTCCTGTTGCGAGGTTCATTACCAATGCTGCGACAAATACCATAACCAATCCGATCAGCAAGGTTGTGTCCCGAAACAAGAATACATCCCGGATGCCTCCAGCCATACAGAAGCGATTACGTTGAGCAAGAGATCCTACAATCAAACCCCCAGCCAGAGAGAGAATAATCGGAGCCCGCAAGCTGCCAGGACCGGAAGTACTGAACTTGAGCAGAGAGGGAATAAAAATCAGTATCAACAGGAGTACGAAGAAGACAATGCTGATTGCACCTCCTTCAATCGGAGACTGTTTGATGCTCCGCCCGAGGGTGAACCCCCGATTCAGCAACAACGAACCTGCAATGATTCCTGCAATGAACCCAAACAGTGCAACCAATGCATTCAGGTCCCCCCCGGCAAGCCGGAGTATCATCCTGAACGGACACCCCAGGAACACCAATGCCCCAATCATCACGAAGAAAGAAATGACAAAGCGCAAGACTGGGCTGGATCCCCCTCTTGGCTTAAACTCCTTGCGGGCCATGCTGATGAGCAAGGAGCCAAGAAGCAATCCGATGATTTCAGGCCTTGCATACTGAACCGCTGCAGCACTGTGCAAAGAAAGCGAACCGGCAATATCCCGATAGAAACAGGCAATACAGAACCCCATGTTCGTGGGATTCCCGAACAGAACCAGAGCTACGGAAATTATTCCCGTAATCGTTCCGGCAATAGCAAGCGATTTCTTTTCCTTTAGGATGTCCATAATCCCCCCTTATGGGTATAGATTGTAACCGTTGTGTATTTGAAAATACAATGGGAATTTCAACTTTTTTATGATAGGCTTGCAGTATGAAGACCATATACTTGGACAACGGGGCCACTTCATGGCCCAAGGCTCCGCCTGTTGCATCTGCAATGTTGACATTCATCACCGACCACGCGGTCAACATCGGAAGAGGCGGATATGACCGCGCATACGAAACTGCCGGACTCATTGATGAATGCAGGGATAAACTGGGAACATTTTTCGGGGCTTCCAACAGTCGTAACGTCACCTTCACGCTCAATGTTACGCACGCACTGAACACACTCATTGCAGGATTGTTTACCACTGACGACCATGTACTGGTCAGCGGGATGGAACACAATGCAGTCATGCGGCCGCTCACTCGTCTGGGCATTCCGTATTCCATCATTCCGTGCAACCAAGAAGGGAAGGTACAACTTGAATACATACCTTCGCTCGTCAATAGGAAAACCAAAGCCATCATCATGACCCAAGCGTCCAATGTCACCGGCACCATCCAGCCGGTACAGGAAGCTGCCTTCATAGCCAAGCAATATGGATTACTGATTCTGATAGATGCCGCCCAATTACCCCTATCAAGTACGCTTTCCATACATGAAGATGGTCTTGATGCAATCGCGTTCACCGGCCACAAAAGCCTGCTCGGGCCCCAAGGAGTCGGCGGATTGGTTCTCTCAGATCAACTGGCGCATCTACTTAAACCCTGGGCATGCGGAGGTACGGGAAGTAAAAGCGACCTGCTCGAGATGCCTGAGTTTCTTCCCGATAAATTCGAGGCAGGAACGCAGAATCTTCCGGGAATCATTGGTCTTTCGGCTGCTTTGGACTATATCCAAGAAAACAAGGAATCAATCATCAAGACTGAACACTCCCTAACCCAGTCATTATTAACCTACTTCCTCTCAGATTCACGCATGCAAGTCGTTGGTCCCAAGAATATGGTTGCACGTACGAGTGTAATCAGCGTTGATCTTCCTTCCTTGGACAACGCCCAGTTTGCTGATGCACTGTTTTTGGATGCCGGGATTGAAACAAGGGTCGGACTTCACTGTGCCCCCATAGCGCACAGGACAATAGGTACATTCCCCCGGGGAACCGTACGTTTCAGCCTTGGGCATGCAACTACTGAACAGGAAATCCTGACGACCATTGAGTCATGCAAACGGGTGCTCGATACGCTGCATGCCGAATAAGCAGAATACAAAAGGAACCCATGATGGGTATCATATGAGCACAGAAGAACGCACCGGGGCGAATTACACCAGCGGTTGTGCAACGAAAGCATCAGCATTGTTGCATCAAGTATTGGACAGCCTTCCTATCCTGCACAAAGCTGATGTGTTGGATCAGAGGCCCTACACAGAAATTGATTTGAGCCAAAAAAAAACTCCCTCAAGCTTGCACCCTTGAAGGAGTTCCGCTATAGCGCGGGTCTGTCCCATTCGTTACCTCAGAACTGAGGGGGAAAAAACGAGCAGGACGTACGGTGGGAGGATTCATGACATAAGTCTTTCGCCCATCCGTTCGGACATATACACTATAACAGTAAATAATGTTTCTGTTAAGCCCTTTTTCCGAAAAAGTCTAATTTCTTATACAAAATACAGATAAGCATATTTTCACCGTGATTTCCCATACATTTGGAATACCATGGAGACCGAAGACGTAACTTCCATGCTTCCAGTAGGAATTTCGGTAGCCATGACATATGCGGCGTCATTTGCCAGAGCCATTTTCGGTCGTGGGCTATACGGATTGGAAGCAGTCGAATATTCACTGATGGTAATCGGTTCAGCTACGACCATACCCGCTTCCCGGGCATACAGGGATGCCTTGTCCCGTGCATTCTGCACCGCTTGGGCCCTGGCTTGCTCCAGCGCCTCACGCTTGTCTTCCTTATCCAGGTTGACGGAATTCAGATAGATGCCGCTGACCTGACCCATCTGGTCGATCACCGACCCTAGATCGGAAAGATTGCGGTAGGTCACCGTCAGGCTCTGGCTGGCAACCTGACCGTTGAGAATCTGCTTGCCGTCAATCCAATCGTAACTGGGCCGCAGGCTGACCATCGTGGTCTTGATATCCTTCTCTGCAACGTTGTGGGTGCGCAGCACCGAAAGCAACTGGGCCATCTTCTCATTGGCCAGCTGCTGGGCTTCGCTGGTCGTCTTACCCAGCTCCGACACCTCGATGGAGAATGATGCGATATCGGGCGTCAGCTTCACTGAGGCGGAAGCCGACACCTCGATCGTCCGAACCACATCCTGGGTGGACATGCAAGACGTGAAAAGCAGGGAGGAAACCACCAATACGATACCGATTACCAGACGAATTCGTTTCATTGCATTACTCCTTCTGCGTGGCGATCAAAGAAGGTCGCTTTCGGGCTTCCCTGAGGAAAAATCCCAAGGCGATCATCATGATGCCGTTATCATAGATGCCCGTACCCATCTGCTCCACCACCGTTGCAACCGGAACGGAAAGCACTTCCAGCTGCTCGTTGGCATCCAGCGCCTGAGAATGGACATGTTCTGCCCTTTCAGCAAGATAAAAATAGGAACGATTGGTCATGAATGCAGAATTGGGACTTACATTTCCCAACTCAGTCAAGCGTTGTACGGCCAGACCGGTTTCTTCCTGCAGCTCACGAAGCGCAGCATTACGCGGCAGTTCACCCTTTTCCACCACCCCTGCGGGAAATTCGCGGGTGATGGTGGCAGAGCCATGGCGGAACTGCTCCACCATGACAAAATGGGGAACTCCGTTCGCATCCCTGAACCAAGGAATGACCGTGACCCAATTGGGGCTTTCCACCTCGATGAAGACCGATTGTCTTCCATCGCTGCTTGCCCGATCGATCGTACACACATCGAAGATGGGACCGTGGAACACCGTCTTTCGGGTACCTGATTTCCAAATCAGATGGTCGTTGGTCTTCCCAGAATCCTGGGCGAACGGATCAAACATGCTCAGTCTCCTTTGCGTGAGGCACATGCAGAGCTGCCACAGGTGCTGCATGCCGAGGGGGCACAGGAAGCGGTCCCCGCAAAATCGGTACTCCGGTGGGATGACACCGCCGTACCACTGTTGATCAAGCGTGCTATCTGCTTCATAGCCACAGAAGAAGGACTGTCGGGATTGGTGTGCAGATAACTCTTGCCTGCATCCTCAGCCTCCATCAAGGGTACCTCAAGCGGAACCCTTCCCAAGAAGGGTACGCTCATGTCCTGGGCCATCTTCTTGCCGCCGCCGATCCCGAAAATGGGAATCTCGGTGCTGCAGTGGGGACAGATCAAACCACTCATGTTCTCCACGACCCCAAGGATTGCAACTCCCATCTTGCGGGAGAAGTTCACACTGCGCCGGGCATCAAGAATGGCGACTTCCTGGGGAGTGGTCACAATGATGGTCCCGGTCAATTCAGGAATGGTCTGACAAACGGTAAGCTGTTCATCTCCGGTTCCCGGAGGAGAATCGATCAACAGATAATCCAATTCCCCCCAATCGGCCTGTGCAAGAAACTGACGGATGGCGGCCATCTTCATCGGACCTCGCCAGACGATCGGGCTGTCCCGGTCGGGAATGGCGAATGCCAGGCTCATCACTTTCAAACCGGGTCGTGCTTCGACCGGATAGAAGGTATCGCCGCCATCCTCGGTGGTCAGGATTCCCGCCTCGCAGCCAAGCATCTTCGCTACGTTCGGGCCGTGCAGGTCGGTATCCAGAACGCCGACGGTACAGCCGCTGTCAACCAAGGCATTCGCCAGATTGACCGTGACGGTGGTCTTTCCCACCCCGCCTTTTCCGCTCATGATCAGAATTTTCCGTCCGATCTTATCCATATGGTTCCTGATCGCCTTATCCTCGGCGATCCGTTGTGCAAAATCAACACCTTCAGACATCGATTGTTCTTTCTCCTTGGGCATATCAGCCATCCGGTACCATACGACAAAGCGTAAAAACAGACAAGATAAGGACAAGAAAAGCGCTCTTTGCGGTCTGGGTTGGGATCGAGTTTTCGTACTATACCAAGAGCACCCCAATTTGTTGAAAGTTACATACAAGACGCGGAAAAACGAACACAACTGCTTAAGACAGCTGAAAAAACCTGAATCGCCCGCCTCTAAGAAATTGAGGGGTAACGCATTGATTTGCTTTCCGGACTGAAAGATACCATAATCTTTTGTATTGGAATTACTTGAAACATCCATGGGTATTCCGATATACTTGGTCGAGTGTGTCTCTCGCAGTCTTGGACTGCGGTCACGATAAAAGTATTAGGAGTTCGTATGGTATTCTTAGCGCAACTACCGAAAGAGCAACTTATTACCCAGCTGGAGAACGGAGTCATCCTGATGCTCCTGGGCATGGGAACGGTGTTTGTGTTTCTTACGTTGCTGGTGTTCCTTTCCAAAGGGATGAGTGCCCTTGTCAAGAAATTCGCACCTCAGAAACCTGCTACCGTCGTTAGCAGCCACCCAGCTGCCACCTCTTCTGCAGTACCCTCCGTAAGCGAGGGAGAAATTGCTGCAGCTATTGTGGCCGCGTTCGCCAAGTCGAAAGAATAAGTAACCACCCGGAGGTCATTCTCAAATGAAAAAGCAAGTCAAGTTCATGTGCACCGCGTTCCGTGACGGATTCCAGTCTGTATATGGAGCACGTGTGTTCACCAAGGATTTCATGCCCGCAGTTGCTGCTGCCCGCGAGGCCGGCATCACCCACTTCGAAGCCGGCGGCGGCGCCCGCTTCCAGTCACTGTACTTCTATTCCAATGAAGACGCCTTCGAAATGATGGACGAATTCCGTAAGGTAGCCGGTCCTGATGCGGATCTGCAGACCCTCTCCCGTGGTGTAAACGTAGTCGGTCTCGACTCCCAGCCGCGCGATGTCATCAAGTTGCATGCCAAGCTCTTCAAGAAGCACGGTATTTCCACCATCCGCAATTTCGATGCCCTCAATGACGTCAACAATCTGATCGACAGCGGCAAAGCCATTGTGGATGCAGGGCTTCGCCATGAAGTGGTCGTCACCATGATGAGCCTGCCTCCCAACACCGTCGGCGCCCACGATCCCGATTTCTATGAAGCCACACTGAAGCAGATCATGGATGCAGGCATTGAATTCCAATCCGTCTGTTTCAAGGACGCAAGCGGAACCTCCACCCCGGCCTATGTGCATGAAACCATCAAACGCGCACGCAAGCTCTTGGGCAAGGACATGAACATTGTATTCCACAGCCATGACACTGCCGGTGTTTGCATCCAGCAGTACGTCAGTGCGCTTGACGCCGGAGCAAACCAGGTTGACCTGTCCATGATGCCGGTTTCCGGCGGTACCTGTCAGCCGGACATCATCACCATGTGGCATGCACTGCGCAATACCGACTATGATCTGGGCATCGACATCAAGAAAATCCGCGAAGCGGAAGCCGTATTCCAGGATTGCATGAAAGACTACATCGTTCCCCCCGAAGCCATGACGGTCAACCCGGAGATCCCGTTCTCCCCGCTTCCCGGCGGCGCCTTGACGGCAAACACCCAGATGCTCAGGGACAACAACATGATGGACAAGTATCCTGCCATCGTCGAAGCCATGGCCGAGACGGTAGCCAAGGGTGGATACGGCACCTCCGTCACCCCGGTTTCGCAGTTCTACTTCCAGCAGGCCTTCAACAACGTCATGTTCGGACCTTGGAAGAAGATTGCTGAAGGGTACGGCAAGATGGTCCTCGGCTATTTCGGAAAGACTCCGGTTGCTCCCGATCCAGAGGTCGTGAAAGCCTGCGCAGAACAATTGAAACTCGAACCCACCACCAAGAAGGTTGTGGACATCAATGACGCCGATCCCAAAAAGGGTGTCGCCGTAGCAAAAGCCATGTTGGAGAAGGAAGGACTGCCTCTTACCGATGAGAATATCTTCATTGCTGCTTCCTGCAAGGAAAAGGGTATCCTGTATCTTACCGGCAAAGCTCAGGTGAACGGCATCTACAAGATTGACCGCGAAGAGGAAGCCGCCAAGAAGAAGGGCGAATATACCGTCACGGTAAACGGTAAGGCCTACGGCATCAAGCTGGGCAAGGACAATGCCACCGTCAACGGCGTAAGCTATCCTCTGAACGTTGGCTTTGGGATCGACCAGAAGGCCATCGACGCAACCCAGTCGGTCGCATCTCAGGCTCCTGCTGCCGCTGCTGCTGTTGCACCCTCCCACGAGGCGGTATCGGTAAAGGCTCCGATGCCCGGTCTTGTGCTTCGCATTGAAGTCAAGGAAGGACAGAAAGTTGCCAAGAATCAGAAGGTCATGGTCATGGAAGCCATGAAAATGGAGAACGAGATCTTCGCACCCTGTGATGGCGTAGTAACCAAGATCTGTGTCAGCCAGGGCCAGCAGATGCAGAGTGATGACGAATTGCTCGTCATCGCGTAAAGGAGACATTCTGGTATGATTGCTTCTGCGTTTAATCAGCTCTGGCAGTCCACAGGACTGTTCGGATTCCTAGGGCTGGCCGAAGGGTTCGGCATCGGGAATTTCCTGATGATACTGATCGGCTTTGTCCTCTTGTATCTTGCCATCAAGAAGGGTTTCGAACCCCTCTTGCTCGTCCCGATTGGATTCGGATGCATCCTCTCGAACATTCCGCTTGGTTTTATTGCCGGCGTCGACCCCAATACCGGCGACCCGGGATTCATCAAGCTCCTGTTCGACATGGGTATTGCCTCCGGTCTCTTCCCGATCCTGATCTTCATGGGCGTAGGCGCCATGACGGACTTCGGCCCGCTCATCGCCAATCCCAAGACCCTGATTCTCGGTGCAGCAGCTCAGTTCGGCATTTTCGTCGCTCTGCTTGGTGCACTGGCTCTCAGCTTCATCCCGGGGATCAACTTCAACCTCCATGCAGCCGCATCCATCGGCATCATCGGTGGTGCCGACGGCCCTACGGCCATCTATGTAACCAGCCGACTTGCCCCGGATCTGCTGGGTCCCATTGCCGTTGCAGCATACAGCTACATGGCTCTGGTCCCCATCATCCAACCCCCGATCATGCGTGCCTTGACCACCAAGGAAGAGCGGATGATCAAAATGCAGCAGCTTCGTCCGGTTTCCAAGCTTGAGAAGATATTCTTCCCGATCACCGTTCTGACCACCTGTGCCATCCTGCTTCCCTCCGCCACCCCGCTCATCGGTTCGTTGATGTTCGGCAATCTGGCCAAGGAATGCGGCGTGGTAAACAGGCTGTCCGACACAATGCAGAATGCACTGATGAATATCGTCACCATCTTCCTCGGTCTTTCCGTAGGATCGAAGATGGAGGCCTCACACTTCCTCAACCTCAATACCTTGGGCATCCTGTTCCTCGGTATGATCGCATTCTCCATTGGTACCGGTGCCGGTGTCTTGATCGCCAAGATCATGAACAAGCTCGATCCCAAGCACCCGGTCAATCCCCTGATCGGAAGCGCAGGCGTCTCGGCTGTACCGATGGCCGCCCGTGTTTCCAGCAAGGTCGGCCAGGAATCCGATCCCCAGAACTTCCTGCTCATGCACGCCATGGGTCCGAACGTTGCCGGGGTAATCGGTTCGGCCGTAGCCGCCGGTGTTCTGCTGGCCGTTGTTCCCTTTATGGAAACACTGCTCTAGGCAAACCTGTTCACCTATTCCCAGGACCCGTTTTCGGGTCCTGGTTTTCTTTCCCCTTTTCTTTGGCTACGCTCTCGGCTATAGTGGGGAGTATGTGGATGATCATCATACTCCTATGCATACTCTTCATACTGTGGAACACCACGTTGTTCGGGTATCGCGACAAACGGACCGAACCGCTGGAAGTCGATGAATCGAAGACGTTTTGCGATGATGCAAAGAGCATCATCTACCAAAACCATTCCGATACGGCGATATTGCTCGTCCATGGGTTCCCCTCCACCCCATCCATCTATTATTACAGCGCCAAGCGCTTTTCTGAAGCGGGCATGGATGTGTATGCGCCGTTGCTTCCCGGTTTCGGTACCGATCCAAAGGCGTTCGTATATACCACGTTCACCCAATGGTTTGCCTATCTCTGTACCTATTACGAGCAGCTGCGCATCCGCTATGCAAAGCTGTACGTGTTGGGTACCAGCATGGGAGGAATGATGACGCTCAAACTCGGGCAGACCTACTGCTCGACCGACTTGGCCCCGGACAAACTGGTTACCATCGCAGCCCCCGTAGTCTACAACAGCATCAAGGATGGTATCTTCACCGATGCACGCCAATATGCAGCCAGGACCCTTGCGTTGTTTACACCAGCCATACAGGCAAGGACAATCCAAGGCGATCCGAACGGTGAGGATGGAAGCGAATATTGGATCGGATACGGTGGTCTGTTCGTCAGGGCCGGGTTGAGCCTGGTCCACGCCATGAAACAGGTACGCCGCGACCTGCCTAAAATCACCTGCCCCTTGTTTTCCATCCATGATGTGAACGACCGTACCATCCCCTTCAAGAACCTTTCGATCATAGAGAAGGAGAACGGTAGTAGTGCATTCACCAAGCTGGTCACCCACATGGGCCCTTATAAACACAGCCACCATGCACTGCCGTTGTACCATTCCATCCAGGTTTCCCTGACACAAACGATACTTGAGTATCTAGAGGATAAGGAGAGAACACATGCCCAAACGTAAGGATTACATCAGTTGGGACGAGTATTTCATGGGCGTAGCCGTCCTCTCGTCTATGCGCAGCAAGGACCCCAGCACGCAAGTGGGAGCCTGCATTGTGAACCCCGACCACAAGATCGTAGGGGTCGGCTACAATGGGTTTCCCATCGGGGTGAGTGATGACGACATCCCTTGGGAACGCGAAGGGGACTGGCTTGACACCAAATATCCGTATGTCTGTCACGCCGAGCTGAATGCCATCCTCAACTCCATCAGCAACAGTCTCAAGGGTTGTACGCTCTATGTAGGGTTGTTTCCCTGCAACGAATGTGCAAAAGCAATCATCCAATCGGGGATCAAGGAAGTGGTATTCCTCTCCGACAAATACGCTCAAGAGGACAATACCAAGGCTTCCAAACGGATGTTCGACCAAACAGGGGTCACGTACCGACGCTTGGTTGCGAACCATCCGCTTTTGACGGTGGCGCTGACATGAGAATCCTATCCGTCTGTCTCAACCCGACCTTCCAGGTAACCATGCAGTTTTCCTCGTTCACACTCGGGGAAGTGAACCGATGCAGCGATCATTATCTCGACGCATCGGGAAAGGGGATGAACGCAGCGCGGATTCTAAGCCAGCTTGGAGAGGAAAGCGTGCTGCTCACCCATCTTGGGGGAACAAGAAAACAGGAAATGCTCGATCTTTGCAGCAAGGACAAGGTTGAGATTCTGTGGGCGGACAGCAACAGCGAGATCCGCACCTGCACCACTATCCTGGAAAACGGGAGGATGACCGAACTGGTGCAGGAGCCGTATGCCGTGGATGCCGGCACGGAGCAACCAATCCGTTCCCTCTTTTCCCAAGCCGTAGGAAGCTGTGACGGTGTGATCATCACCGGCACCCGTGCGCCGGGGTACCATACGAACCTGTATGCAGATTTCGTTGCGGAAGCGAAGCTTCAGGGCAAGTTCGTCCTGCTCGATCTGAAGGGTGCCGACCTGTTGGCCTGTCTGCCGTACAGGGTGGATGTGATCAAACCGAATCTCAGCGAGGCAGCGCATACATTCCTTGGCCTGAAGGTCGGAGAACAGGAGGATACGACCAGTCTGGAACGCCGCATCCGTCCGATCCTTGCGGATCTTCAGCGGCAATACGGAACGACGGTGGTGCTCTCCCGGGGCAATCGGGAGACCTGGGTGCAAGGACCGTCGTTCTTTACGGTACCGGTACAACAGGTTGAGGCGCTCAATCCCATCGGCTGCGGAGATGCACTGGGAGCGGCGCTTACCCGCGAGTTGATCATGGGTACAAATCTGCAACAAGCTGCACAACGTGCAACAATTGTTGCAACAATGAATGCAAAATCTATACATCCTGGAAGTATTGTCTAGTTTTTTACCGTATATCAATGGTGCAGTTACGATTTCATACTTTGCGCAATCAATAAATCTGCAACAATAAATACTATCTTTTCTCAAATTTACCACAATAAAATCACAGATAACTCAATTCCTCAAATAATGATATGTTATCTTTCAAGCAATTTCTTTTGACAGGGTTCCCGTTCTACCCCTATACTGAAAAAAGCTTGAACCCCACCATGGTGGGTCGACATTTCCAGAGGAGAACTTGTATGAAAAAGATTCTGACAATCGTGTTCTGTCTCGCGCTTGTAAGCTCTGCAATCTTTGCAGCTGGAAGCACCGAGGCCGCCCCTGCTGCCAAGGCTGACTCCAACGTGATCAAGATTGCCCTGATCATCGAAAACACCATCGACGACAAAGGATGGTGCCAGGCAATGCATGACGGCATCCTCGCTGCCCAGAAGCAGCTTCCCGGACGCATCGAGTACAGCTACACCGAAAAGATGAAGCCGGTTGACGCCGGTTCGGCAGCCCGCCAGTATGTGGCACAGGGATACAACATCATCATCGCCCATGGTGCCCAGTACAAGAACCTCATTCTGGAAATGGCGGAAGAGTATCCTGATGTAACCTTTGCATTCGGAACCAGTGCCGAAATCGGACCTGCGAATGTATTCACCTACATGCCCGAGAGTGAAGAGACCGGCTATCTGTCAGGACTCATTGCAGGCATGACCACCAAGAAGAACATCATCGGCTTGGTTGGACCTGTCGATGCGGGCGACGCAGCCCGGTACAATCGCGGCTTCGTCCTCGGCGTACAGGCGGTCAACCCGAAGGCCAAGATCATGGTCGCCCACTCCGGCTCCTTCAGCGACTTCGTCAAAGCCGGCGAGATCGCCCAGTCCCAGATCAGAAGCGGTGCCGACGTATTGACCGGCTCCAGCCAGCAGGCACTCGGTGCGCTTCGCGCTGTCGCAGACTACCGCGACCAGGACATCTGGTGGGTCGGCCAGGACATCGCTCAGATCAACATCCCCGAAGGCTACAAGGTAATCGCAGCTTCTTCCTACAACTATGCTTCGGTCATCATCGGACTGGTTGAGAAGCATGATGCCGGCATCAAGGGCGGAGAGGTCATTCCGATGAACTTCCATAACGGCGGTTTCGTCTTCGAGTTCAACCCCGCACTCAAGGACAAGTATACCGGCGCCATCGAGAACAAGGTCAACGAGGCGATTGCATCCTTCAAGGCAAAGAGCGGAACCATCAACTATACTTCGGTTGATTATACCAAGCTTTGATCCACACACCACACAGTCATGCATGCATCCTGCATGACTGTGTTCTTTTCCTGATTCCCCACGGAGGATTCCCCCATGGAACTCACAACAAAAAAAATCTCCAGTCTCAGGATGGAGCACATCACCAAGCGTTTCCCCGGCGTATTGGCAAGTGACGATATCACCCTCTCGGTAGGAGAAGGCGAAGTCCTGGCACTGGTAGGAGAGAACGGAGCTGGCAAGACCACTCTCATGAACATTCTCATGGGTCTGTACCAGCCTGATGAGGGAAGAATCCTCATCAACGGAGAGGAAATGCATTTCCGCTCCCCCAACGACGCATTCTCAGCTGGGCTCGGCATGGTGCATCAACAGTACATGCTCGTTCCCAATATGACGGTATTGGAGAACATCGCCCTCGGCTTCAAACAGGCTTGGTCAGCATTCAAACTCGATTTGCAAATGGTTCGTGACCGAATTACTGAAGTATCGAAGAAATACGGGCTCCTGGTTGATCCCGACGCATATATCTGGCAGCTCTCCGTGGGAGAGCAACAACGGGTTGAACTGGTAAAGACGCTCTGTCTTGGTGCGCGGTTCCTCATTCTCGACGAACCAACCAGCGCACTGACCCCGCAGGAAACCGATGAGTTGATCGTATTACTGAAACGGATGAGCAGTGAACTTTCCATCATTTTCATCAGCCACAAGCTGCAGGAGGTCAAGGACCTTTCCGATAAAATCGCCATCCTGCGCCATGGGGCGGTGGTCTTTGAGGGAAACACCAACGAGCACTCCCCTTCCGATATCGCCGCGCTGATGACCGGTCATGAAGTCGAACTCCCCCAGAATGAGGAAGCATCCTGTGAAGGGACACCCGTCCTTGAGATCAAGAACCTGAATGTGAAAAGCGACCGTGGTTTCCTTGCCTTGAAGGACCTGAATCTGACGATCCGCTGCGGCGAGATCATCGGACTTGCCGGGGTCTCGGGCAAT
Organism: Sphaerochaeta sp.; assembly: GCF_050256055.1. NCBI lineage: Bacteria > Pseudomonadati > Spirochaetota > Spirochaetia > Spirochaetales > Sphaerochaetaceae > Sphaerochaeta > Sphaerochaeta sp. The sequence goes on from NZ_JBFWIJ010000018.1 coordinate 15,569, forward strand.
GGACAGCGTGAACTTGCCGAAGTCATAAACGGCCTGCGGAAGGTGGAAAGCGGTGAGATCCTTTTCTTTGGGGAGAACATCGCCAACAAGAGCCCCCATTACATCATCGAGGCGGGCATGGGCTATATCCCCGAGGAACGGAATACCGAGGGTATCGTCCCATCCTTCTCACTTCGGGAAAACCTGATTCTCAAGGATTCGGACCGTAGCGAATTCGCCAACCACTCCTTTTTGAAGAACAAGATCATCGACAAGAACGCCAATGACCTGCGGGTGAAATTTGATATCCGAAGCCCGAACATCGCCGTGGCCGCAGGATCACTTTCCGGAGGAAACATCCAGAAGGTCATCCTTGCCCGTGAGATCTCGAGAAAACCGAAGTTTCTGATCGCCGTCTATCCCATCCGAGGATTGGACCTCGGGGCAGCAGAGTTCATCCACAAACAGCTGCTTGAGATCCGAAAGGAAGGAATCGGCATCCTGTTGGTCAGTGAGGAACTGGATGAGATCCTTGACCTGTCCGATAGGGTGGCTGTCATTTTCAAGGGACAGATCCAGAAGGTACTGGAACGCAGCGAGGCCAATCGCAGAAGCCTCGGTATTCTGATGGCAGGAGTCAAAGATGACCAAACAGTTTAGATTACTCTACAAGGTTACCATCATCATCCTGGCCATTCTGGCTGCGATGTTGATCGGATCGATCATTCTGATGACCATTGGGGCCGACGTATTGAAAACCTACCTGGTCATTCTTTTGGAGCCACTGAAAACCACCCTCCAGCTCAGTGAGGTGCTCCTCAGGGCGATACCGCTTACCATCATCGCCTTGGGCATTTCAGTGGCGTATCGCAGCGGCATCATCAATATCGGTGCGGAAGGCCAGATGGCCATGGGAATCCTGGGGACCACCGCCGTGGCCCTCGCCTTCCCTGAGCTTCCCAAGGTAGTGTTGCTGCCGATGGCCATTCTCGCCGGAGCGATCAGCGGCGGAATCTGGGGCTTCATCCCCGGATTTTTGAAAGCGAAGCTTCAGGTCAGTGAATTACTCTCCACGGTGATGCTCAACTACATTGCCGCACAGTTCTACACGTTCTTGCTCCGCGGTCCGATGCTCGACCCTGCAGAGATCAGCATGGGAAGCGGTACACCGCAATCGATGCGACTTACCAAGAACATTTGGCTTGACCGATTTTTGCATGGTACACGGTTGCATACCGGACTGTTCTTCGCACTCCTCTTGGCGTTGCTGATTTACTTCCTGCTTTGGAAGACCAGCTACGGCTACAAGATGCGGGCGGCAGGAGCAAGTTCGCGCGCCGCCCGGTACGGAGGCATCAACGTGACTTGGTATCTGGTCATCGCAATGGTCATCAGCGGTGCATTCGCAGGAATGGCAGGAGCCATTGAGATTGCAGGCGTACATCGTCGGGCCATCGAAGGGATCACTGGAGGGTATGGTTTCAGCGGAATTGTCGTCGCGCTCTTCGGAGGCCTGCATCCGGCGGGTATCATACCTGCATCCTTCTTCTTCGGTCTGTTGATCGTAGGGGCTGACATGACCCAGCGAATGGTCGGCGTCCCGGCAAACATGGTCAATGTGCTGCAGGGCGTCATCATCCTGGTCATCGTTGCCACCAAGATGATCTTGGCCGACCCCTATCTCATGGAGAAGATGTGGCGCAAATATCAGAATCTGGGCAAGAAATCCAAGGAGGTGGAAGCATGAACTTCATCGTAAACATCCTGAGTCTGGGTATTCCCTTTTCCGTCGCCCTGCTCATCGCTTCCTTGGGGGAAATGTTCAACCAACGGGCGGGTATCTTCAATCTCGGCTGTGAGGGCATCATGGCGATGGGAGCATTCCTGGGCATGTTGATCCCCTACAGCGTAGGACACGGAGCCGATACTCCGGGCATCTACAACCTCCTGGGATTGTTGGTCGCCATGGGAGTGGGGGCATTGTTCGGCTTGTTGTTCGGCTTCGTCGTCGTAACGTTCCGCGCTCCGCAGGGTATTGCGGGCATTGGACTGCAGATGTTCGGCGTCGGAACGGCAGGGACCTTGTTCCGCCATTTCATCGGTGGTACGCAATCGGTTCCCGGCATCGACAGCTTTCCGATCCCGGTCCTTTCCAAGATTCCCATCCTCGGCCCGATCTTCTTCTCACACAATGTGTTGGTATATCTTGCCTTCCTGTTCGTCCCGACCGCGTGGTACATCCTCTTCAAGACCCCCTGGGGCCTGAGGGTACGGGCTGTGGGAACCAATCCCCGGGCTGCAGACTCCATCGGCATCCAGGTGAACCGGGTACGCTTCGAAGCCTTGGCCGTCGGCGGTGCGTTGGCTGGTCTGGCAGGCGCATACCTGAGCCTGTGCCAGGCAAAAATGTTCAGCGATGAGATCATCGCCGGACGCGGCTTCATCGCCGTTGCCTTGGTTTATTTCGGTCACTGGCATCCGGTGAAGATCATGGGGGGAGCTCTCTTGTTCAGTCTGGCCCAATCCTTGCAGCTGGCCATCCAGGGACAAGGGATCAACTTCCCCTATGAGTTTGCTGTCATGCTTCCCTATGTATTGGTCATCGTGGTGCTTGCCTTCAGCAGGGAAAGCCAACTGCTCGGGCCTACCGCACTCGGTCAACCCTTCAATCGGGAAAAGCGAATCTAGTGCCTGTGAAACAAAGGCGGAGGTGTTTGTTGCGCATTTCCGCCTTTGTTATTATTTTTTCGATTTTTTATGGATTTCGCAACTTATAATGCAACAAATTATGTCTTTACGCAACAAGCAGTTGACTTTTTGCGCTTTGACAGAGAAAATGTGGATGTATAGCATCACAGACCGTGGTATCCTTCACTGGATGCTGACGCTAAGCGGCTAGCACCTGTTCCCACCCTTTCAAGAGACACGTCCCCCCCAAAGAGGATGTGATGGAGAGCACAGCTATGTATGCATTCAGCGTAAATGGGAATCCCATCACCTATGATGGTGAAGATAAGAAGCTCCTTCGATTTCTCCGGGAAAACCTGAATCTCACCGGTACGAAGGACGGATGCAGTGAAGGAGCCTGCGGGACTTGCACGGTATTGGTCGACGGGGTCAAGATGAAAGCATGCGCCATCTCCCTTTCCCGTCTGCAAGGAAAATCGGTCACCACCATCGAGGGGCTGAGTGAACGGGAAAAGGAAGTCTATGCTTTCTGTTTCGCCGAAGCCGGGGCTGTACAGTGCGGCTACTGCACCCCGGGGATGATCATCAGTGCAAAAAGTTTGCTTGATACCAACCTGAAGCCGAGCTTCGAGGAAGTGCGTAAAGCCATCAAAGGCAACATCTGCCGTTGTACCGGATACAAAAAAATCGAACAGGCCATCCTGATGGCTGCCGAATACCTGAGGGAAGAACGGGCAGTCCCCACGGAGGAAGAGGAACCGAGGCTGGACAAACGGTATAGGCGCATCGATGCAGAGCCCAAGGCGTTGGGAAAAGGCCTCTATGCCGATGATATCCGCATTCCCGGAATGCTGTACGGTAAAGCCGTCCGGTCCGCCTACCCCCGTGCACGCGTGGTGAGCGTGGATGCAACGAAGGCTATACAGCATCCTGATTTTGTGCGTCTCTTCACCAGTGATGATGTGCCCCACAACATCATCGGGCACGTCAAGCAGGATTGGCCGGTATTCATCCCCATCGGATCGGTCACCCGTTACACCGGGGATGCGATCTGCCTGGTCGTCGGCAGATCGGTGGAAAGTCTCGAACACCTGGCAAGTCTGGTCCAGGTTTCCTATGAGGTGCTGGAACCGGTGCTCGACATCCATAAGGCCCTTGAAATCGATTCCCCCAAAGTCCATGAGGACGGAAACTTGCTTTCCCTGGAACACATCAAGCGGGGAAACGTGGATGAGGCGATCAAGCAAAGCAAGCATGTCATTACCAAGACCTACACCACCCCGTATACAGAGCATGCCTTCATGGAACCTGAGTGTGCGGTGGCGCTTCCCGAAGGTGAGCAGGGGGTGTTGGTCCATACCTCCGGCCAATCGATCTATGATGAACAGCATGAGATTTGCGAAATGCTCCAACTCCCCCAAGAGATGGTGCACTGCCACAGCATGCTCGTCGGCGGCGGTTTCGGCGGCAAGGAGGATATGAGCGTCCAGCACCATGCAGCTCTTGCTGCATGGATTCTCAAGCAACCGGTGAAGGTCAAACTCAGCAGGCAGGAAAGCCTGACCGTCCATCCCAAACGGCATCCGATGGAAATCGAGTTGACCACCGCCTGTGACGAAAACGGCAGGCTGACTGCCATGAAAGCAATCATATTGGCCAATACGGGTGCATATGCATCCCTCGGGGGACCGGTGCTCCAACGGGCCTGCACCCATGCATCAGGGCCATATAATTTCCAGAATTTCGAAGTTTTGGGCAAAGCCATCTACACCAATATGGTTCCCGCCGGAGCCTTTCGCGGATTCGGTGTCACCCAAAGCTGTTTTGCCGTGGAGTCGAACATCAACCTGCTCTCGGATGCGGTGGGTATGGACTATTACCAGTTCAGACGCTTGAATGCCCTCAAGAGCGGAGATACGATGCCCAACGGACAGATAGCCGGCGTGGATACGGGCATCATTGAATGTTTGGAAGCGGTCAAGGATGCCTATTACGCATCACCAAGAGCAGGAATTGCCTGCGGGTTCAAGAACAGCGGACTGGGTGTCGGATTCCCCGATACCGGAAGATGCATCCTCTCCATCGAGCAAGGAATCGTGCATATCAGGACAAGTGCGGCTTGCATGGGGCAAGGAGTCGCCACCGTCTGCATCCAGATGCTCGGTCAGACGTGTTCACTCTCTTCCGACCAAATTGTGGTGGAGGATCCGGACACCACCCGCACTCCTGACAGCGGTACCAGTACCGCCAGCCGCCAGTCGGTGTTCACCGGAGAGGCGGTACGCCGTGCGGCGATCAAGCTGAACGAGGAATTGAAGAAGCATACCTTGCAGGAACTTGAAGGCAGGGAATTCTCTGGGGAGTATACATCGATCACCGACCCAATCAACTCAACAAAGGAACACCCGGTCAGTCATGTAGCCTACAGCTATTCGGCTCAGGTGGTCATCCTTGATGAACAAGGCAAGCTTGAGAAAGTGGTTGCGGCCTGTGACGTCGGTCAGGTGGTCAACCATCAGGCGTTGACCGGACAGATCGAAGGCGGGGTGACCATGGGATTGGGGTACGGACTTACCGAGGATTTCCCGATCGAGGAAGGGCAGTTGAAGGTGCGCTACGGGACGCTGGGACTGCTGCGTTCCACCGATGTCCCCCCCATTGAGGTACACCTTGTCGAAGGACCGGGCAAGCATCCCATCGCCTACGGAGTGAAAGGTGTCGGAGAATTGACCACCATCCCGACCGCCCCGGCCTGTCAAAACGCCTATTACCGCTATGACGGCAAGTTCAGGACATCCCTGCCGCTCGAAGGCACTGCATATCGGAAGGAGAAATCGTAAAAAGGAGGTACCGATGAGGGAACGCAAGGTCAGTACAGGTCTTTTCAATTTCATCGCTCCGGTCTACGGCTTGTTCTTCACCTATCAAAGGAAACGATATGGGAAAACGCTGGAAGCCATGCATGATCTGTTTACCACCGATTCCGTTGCAACCATCCTTGATGTAGGCTGTGGGACCGGAGCCTTGTGCAGAGCGTTCGCTGATTTGGGTTTCCGTGTTACCGGGGTGGACCCTGCCCTTAGGATGCTCCAGATTGCCAGAAACAAGAACCAAGGCAAACCGATGGAATTCATTGAAGCAGACGCAACCCAAGGCCTCCCCTTCGCCGATCGACAGTTCGACGTGGTCATCGCCAGCTATGTCGCCCATGGAATGAAAAGCGAGCAACGCAAGAAGCTGTATCACCAGATGAGTAGGGTCGCGAAGCACCATGTCATCATCCATGACTACAACGCCAAACGATCGCCTTTCACCAGCTTCATTGAGTATCTGGAAGGAGGCGATTATTTTCATTTCATCGGTCATGCACAAACGGAAATGGAAACATGCATCCATGATTTGCAACGCTGCTTTGCAAAGGTTGAAGTGATCCAGGTAGGCAAACGAGCCAACTGGTACCTCTGTACACCCGAGGTGTCCGACTAGGACGTTCGCAGTACTTCCTTAAGAAAATGGATCGGGGAATCAGAAATTTTCCAGTATCACCGGGTGATGAGAAACAAGGTTCGTTTTTTATCGATATACATATGATCGGCTTGCCCTCCCTTGATGGCACACAGAGTCTACCGATGTGCTGTCCCCAGCGTGAGGATGACCAGGATCGTCAACCAAAAGCACGAACCACCTTTCCCCACTGATTGGGTGGCATGGTTTTGCACACGAGCCTTGCAAAGCTCGCAGCATTGTGCATCATGGAAGAGGAAACATACGACTATCCTGGACATACTTATCGTGAGGTCAGAACGATGCAATGGATTGAACGATTGAATGAAGCGCTGCTCTATATCGAAGATCATTTGGAAGGCGACATATCCTATGCACAAGCATCACGGTTGGCGAATTGCTCGACCTACCACTTCCAACGGATGTTCACCTATATTGCAGGGGTCCCGCTGGGAGAGTATATCCGTAGACGCAGGCTCACCAAGGCCGCCCTGGCGTTGCAACGAGGCGCCAAAGTCTTGGATGTCGCCCTGTTGTATGGATACGACTCCCCCACCTCCTTCAACCGGGCGTTCCAGGCTGTGCACGGCCTGACGCCGTCTGAGGCGAAGAAGGAAGGAGCGGCACTGAAAGCCTATCCGAAGATCAGCTTCAGTTTGACCATCAAAGGAGAACAGGAAATGGAGTATCGGATTGAACGCAAAGATGCGTTTCGCGTAGTAGGGGCTTCCTGCTCCCTTCCCAAGGACATGGAGGAGAGCATGCAAGTGGTCCCCCGCTTCTGGAATGAGAAAGCCAAGGATGGAACCATCGCAAAACTTTGCTCCCTCCTTGGAGAAGGACAGGGATTGCTGGGCATCTGCACGAATTCAGATGAAGAGAAGCAGATGATGTATACCATCGGTGTCGCATTACCCGAAGGCATGATCGAAGGTATGGAAAGCAGAATGATTGATGCATCCCTCTGGGCGGTTTTTCCCGGGCGTGGCCCGATGCCCGGAACCATTCAAGCGGTGGAACGGCGCATCATGACCGAATGGCTTCCATCCAGCGGGTACGAGTTCGCAAATGGGGTCGACATGGAGGTCTACCTCGATGACGACCCGTCAAACCAGAGTTTCGAAGTCTGGATGCCAATCAAACAGCAAGCCTAAAACGGACAAAGAGGAAGAAGGGGCCGAATTCGTTCCCTTCTTCCTTGTTCCAGACGTCGCATGCCCTTCAAATTCACTTCTGCTCTGTGGTATCCTTGGACATGCTGCTTACCAACACCCGTTTTCTGGACGAAACGTTTCACCTCAGATACGCTGATATCAGGATCCATGATGCACACATAGTGGAAATTGACGAGCAACTCGAGCCGCTGGCAAATGAAGCGGTCATCGACTGCTCCTCCTACCTGCTTTACCCGGGCCTGATCGACGCACACGTCCATACCCCGGATACACTTCTGCGTGGAATTTTCTGTGATATGAGCCTGCACCAATGGGGTGATCAAAGCGAGCAAGGGCAATTGCAGCAACGGCTCTTCGACTATCTTGATCAACATGCATCCAAGACTGAATTCCTCACGCTTGTCCAATATGCCTATCTGCAATATCTGAAAAACGGGGTGGTATGCATCATTGAGACCGGACAAGCCGATGATTCATGCCTGATGCTGGAAAAAGGGGCCTTGCAGGTTGGCATAAAGGCCTTGGTCGACTGGTACGATGAAGCAGTCGCTTCCGACCTAATGCATACGAACCTCAGAAGAGGCACGCATCTTCCCGAGGAAGAGGACCTTGAACAGTATTCCCTTGAGCTGACGGTCAAACGCGTACGGGAAACCGGGTGGCCCTTGATGACCCACTGTCTGGAAACCGAATTCCGCAGGCAGGAAAGCTTGCGTAAATTCGGATGTTCAACGGTAAAACTCCTGGATGAATATCAGTTGCTCGGTCCCAACACCATCCTGTTCCATTGCATTGAAACCGATGAGGAAGACCGCCGGCTGCTTGCAAAAAGCCAGGCACATCTCGTACATTGTCCGGTATCGAACCAGCTGGCAAGTGAACACAGCATGGCGCTGGATGAACTGCTCCAGCGTGGTTCGCATCTCGGTTTGGGCACCGACTTTCTCACCCATGACCTTTGGGAGGTCATGCGATGCACCTACCGAGAGCTCAAGACCTCAGACAATCCAGATCGCTATGATGCGGCGACCGTGTGGAAAATGGCCACCAATTCCCCCTGCCCTGATCTCTATCAGGGATCGATCGCCGTAGGGAATTCCGCCGACCTGCTCTTCATTCGGGACAACAGCAGACTCTCCCCGCTTTTGCAGCTCTCCACGTTCTCCAATGCGGCTTTCAACACGCTCATGTACACACAACAGGATATGATCGAGCATGTGATGATCAGCGGATCATTCGCCCTGTTCCACGGCAAAAGTCCATCCATTGATGAAGTACAGCTGGAAAACGACTACCAGGCATTGCTAGAGACGATTTTCTCCAAGGATCTCATCCAACAAACCGATCGCGAGCTCCAATGATCGGATCCTTCGCTCGAGCAGGGTATGCTGGGGCTTCGCATTACCAAGAGAATCCCGGGAACGGATGATGGTGGGAAGCAGAGCTGACAGTATATCACGGGCAATGGAGAGTTCTGCATACGAATAGGCAACCTTGGAGGGATCCTGGATTACCGCCAACCCGATGCGTGAGGCCTCAAGCCGTTGTTTGGCAACGGCGATCGAGCTGTGATGAATATCCATCGTATTGCAGGCTTTTTCCAGTTTCCTGATGGTTGATGCAAATGAAGCGATCGCTTCGCGCTGCCTATCCTGATCCATACCGGGATTGTACCGGAAGGGTCTTCTCCGGACAAGGATCTGGATACAGGAAAACAAGAAAGTCTTTATCAACACTTTGACATTTTTTGTAAATATGTTAGATTACGAGCAAGGACGGAATAGACCTTCGTCCCCAAGGAAGCATATGAAGAAACCAACCATACAAGCAATCCTCTCTCGCTTAAAACAAGAAGCTCAGGCTTGCAAAGCCTTTCTCCATCTCGAACAAACCCTTGACCGCATTCTCAAGGCAACCACCACCTGGCCTGCCTTGAGAATCGGGGATCTGGTGGCACCCACCCCGATCGTACAAGGGGGTATGGGCGTAGGCATCTCCCTCTCCTCCCTGGCAAGCGCGGTAGCCAACGCCGGAGGCATCGGCGTGGTGGCTGCAAACGGAATCGGGCTGTTGGAGCCCGATTATTACCAGGACGGGCAGCAGGCGAATCTGCGCGCTTTCCGCCGGGAAATCCGCAAGGCCCGCGAATTGAGCAAGGGGATCATCGGCGTGAACATCATGGTGGCCGTCAATGATTTCCACCAACTGCTCGATGTGGCCATCGAGGAAAAAGTCGACATTGTTTTTCTCGGAGCAGGACTTCCGATCAAGAATATTCCGGTACAGAAACTTCGCAGCGCACGGGTGAAAATCGCTCCGATCGTGAGCTCTGCCAGGGCGGTGGATATGATTTTCCGCATGTGGACCAAGCTCTATCAGGATATTCCCGATGCCGTAGTCTTCGAAGGTCCCCTTGCAGGAGGGCATCTGGGCTTTAGTGCCGAACAGTTGGACGATCCTTCCTACCAGCTTGAGGCCATCGTCCCGCAGATCATCGAGACACTCAAAGGTTTTGAATCGGAATATGGACGTTCCATCCCCGTGATTGCCGGCGGCGGCGTCTACAGCGGCAAGGACATCCACCGGGTCCTTTCCTTGGGCGCAAGTGCAGTCCAGATGGCGACCCGATTTGTTGCAACCGAGGAATGCGATGCAGACCGACGGTTCAAACAAGCGTATGTCGATTGCACCAAAGAGCAGATCGGCTTGATCAAGAGCCCGGTCGGGATGCCGGGAAGAGCCATCCGCAATTCCTTCATCCAGGATTCGGAAGACGGGAAACGTCCAGCCTTCACCTGTGCCTGGAAATGCTTGGCCACCTGTAAGGCACAGGCAGCCAACTATTGCATCTCCATCGCCTTGAACAATGCCAGAAGGGGATTGCTCAACAGCGGCTTCGTCTTCGCTGGTGCCAATGCATACCGAGTGAAGAAAATCGTGACCGTACCTTCTTTGGTGCGGGAGCTGGAAATCGGGTACCAACGCTCCGTACAGGCAAGACTTGCACGGGTATTGTCCAGGTTTGAAGTCCTCAAGGATGAATACCAGAAGGCAGAGGCAATGGTAACCGAGTTGGCAAAACGGTACGAGCAGGCGCTGCTCTCACTGCCCCATCAGACGGAGGTGCTGGCAAACCTGAAACGACAATACAGCAAGGCAGCCCTACAACTCGATCGTCTGAAATTGAAGATGACCGAGGCATTTGCCACCTCTTCGATCCTGCTTGCCTAGTGCAATGATTTCGCCCCGCTGTAGATTTCCTGGACATGGAGCACCAATGCACCATGGCCGGGATGCTTGGCGGGATTGAATGCTTTCATGAAGGTGAAATACGGCCCTTCGGTGTGATAACTGACCGTGCCCTTGAGTTGGTAGGAGATGTTGTCATCGGTGATGAAAAGCACCGAAGCCTTGGTCCCCGCCTCCACATTCTGCTTGGTCTTGCAGAAATAGTTATCGGCGACGACAATATCGGTATCCTCGTACAGGGAGATACACGTAACGTAGATGCTGTTCGGCATCCCTTGTGCATCGACGGTGGATAATACCACCGCCTTCTGTCGACGATTCCATGCTTCCTTGATAATTTCCGGCATCATATGGGTTCCTCCTCCCCATTGTAGGAAGAAGCAACGCCTGGCTCAAGAGAAATCCTGCGATTATCTCAAGATTACCCGGCCTTTCTTCCAGGCAAGAGGAATGTCCGCCCCGAATTGGAGGGAGCGGACGCATGCGTACGAGTTGCTCAGCAGAAGGACTTTTGATAGATGGAAAGACAATCCTCATCGGAGAGGGTCATGGGGTCTACGGTAAAGAGTCCCGCCATATTCTCCCTGGCATTCTCAACCATCTTCGCTAGTTCTTCGACCTTGATCCCGTACTCGGACATCTTCAGGGTGTCCACCCCGCACGCCTTCTGTAAATCCACCAGGGCATGCACGAAATCCATCGCCGAAGCGGCATCACTGCGTCCCAATGCCTTGGCCATGGCAATCATCCGCTGATCGCTGACATGGTGTTCTGCAATGTAGGTGTAATAGGCCTTGCTGATCATGATCAAACCGGCGCCGTGGGGCAGATTCGGGTGGAAGGCGCTCATGGCATGCTCCAGTGAGTGCTCGCTGATGCAACCGCTGGTCGACTCAACCATCCCCGCCAAGGTATTCGCCAACGCCACGTCCTCACGAGCCTGGAGATCGGCCCCATCATGGACGGCAGCAGCAAGGCTCTTACCCAACAATCGGATCGCTTCAAGGCTGTACAGGTCGCTGAAGGTATTCGCCGTCTTGTTCAGGTATCCTTCGGTACTATGGAACAATGCATCAAACCCTTGATAGGCGGTGAACGGGGACGGGACCGAGACCATCAAGGTGGGGTCGACGATGCTCAATACCGGGAAGGTAGCATCATTGCCCAAGCCGATCTTCTCCTGAGTTTCTTCCTTGGTGATCACCAACCACGGGTCTGCTTCGGTACCGGTGCCGGCAGTGGTGGTGATGGCAACCACAGGAAGCGGTTTCTCGGTCATCGGCTTTCCCTTACCGCTGCCCCCATTGACATAATCCCACAAATCTCCCGTATTGGTCGCCATGATGGCGATGGCCTTGGCTGAATCGATGACCGAGCCGCCGCCCAAGCCGATGACGAAGTCACACCCTGCTTGATTTGCGAGTTCTGCACCTTCGTTGACATGACGTTTGGCTGGATTTGCCTGAATCTTATCGAAGACCACGAAGGGAACCTGAGCTTGGTTCAATTGCGCTTCCAATTGGTCGAGATACCCGTTGCTTCGCGTCGATTTCCCTTGGGAAATTACAATGAGGGCCTTCTTACCCGGAAGTTTCTGCTCGGAAAGTCGGGAAAGACTATGGTTTCCGAACACAATCCTCGTAGGAATGTAATAGGTACTTTGCATCGTATCCTCCTTCATCAGTTTCTTCGAAAGTACTGCGTTTCTCCGTGGGAGGCAAGCAGAAAAAACCCTGCCATCGGTTAAGAAGGCAGGGCTTTCCGTACAAGAAATCGATTGATCAAGCCATCATGGCACCAGGGAGGAACATCGTCATCGCAGGCACAAAGGTCACCAGCATCAGATCGACGACCATCATGATGTAGAACGGCAGGATCGCCTTGGTGGCGGATTCGATGGAGATCTTACCGATCGAGCAACCGACGAAGAGTGCCGAACCCACAGGAGGCGTGGTCAGGCCGATGGCCAGGTTGAGGATCATCATGACACCGAACTGAATCGGGTCCATACCCAAGTGGGTCACCACGACCGGGTAGAGGATCGGGGTGGTGATGATGATCAGCGGAGCCATGTCCATGATGGTTCCCAATACCAGGAGCATCAGGTTGATCAACAGCAGCAGGACCACCCGGTTGTCACTGATGGCGAGCAACCCATTGGTGACTGCCTGCGGGATGCGCAAAAATGCCATCAGATACCCGAACGAGGAAGCGGCTGCAATCAGGCTCATGACCATGGCCAAGGTTCTGAGTGAGTTTCTTAGGATCGGACCCATCTGCTTCAGCGGAATCTCACGATACACAAAGAAGGTGATGATGAAGGCGTATACCGCCGCAACGGCTGCAGACTCGGTGGCGGTGAACACACCGCTGACGACACCACCCATGATGATGAGGATGGTAAACAGCCCGAAGAAGGCGTCGCGTGCAATCTTGAGGGTCTTTCTCCACCCGTTGCCCTTTTCCTTCGGATACCCGCGCTTGTAGGCAAGAATGGCCGTAGGGATCATCAAGAGCAGGCCAAGACCGACACCGGGGAAGAACCCGCCGAGGAAGAGCTTGCCAACGGAAACACCACCGCCGGCTGCCATGGCGAAAATGATCATATTGTGACTCGGAGGAATCAAGACACCCTCACAGGCACTGGTAACAGTGACGGCCACGGCGAAGTCGGCATCATAGCCGTCATCCACCATCATGGGGATCAGCATGGCCCCGATGGAGGACACGTCCGCAACCGCAGAACCGCTGATGCCTCCGAAGAACATCGAGGCAAGGATGTTCACCTGTGCCAAGCCGCCGCGTACACGGCCGATCAAAGCATTGGCGAAAGCAACCAATCGGCGGGAAATGCCGCCCTGGCTCATGATCTCACCGCTGAGGATGAAGAACGGGATGGCCAAAAGGCTGAAGGAGTTCACCCCGCTGACCAGACGCTGTACGATGGACATCATCGGCAGGTGCAGGTACATGGCGGTGAATACCGAGGAAATGAACAGGGAGAAGGTAATAGGGAACTTGATGATCAACAGACCGACGAACGTACCGATCAGGATCAGGATTCCCATGCTGGTATTCATCATGATTTTGCTCCTCCCTTGAATTTCTTAAGATCCTGTATACAGTAGATGAGCGCATACAGAATGATGAAAATGCCTGCAATCGGAAGCACTGCATAGTTGATGGAATTGGGAAGCTCGGTGGCGGGGAGGAATGATTTCGCACCATTGAGCGTGAGCTTCCAACCATATACGATCAGAATGAATCCGATCACGATCTCAAGCAAATACTTGATGATATCCAGTACATTGAAGAACATGACCGGCAGTTTTCTGGGCAATACCGATACATTGATATGCAGGTTCTCCTTGACACCGAGGGCCATGGAGATGAATGTAAACCAAATGACGATGACAAGGGAAATCTCTTCGGCCCAGCGGATTCCTGACTTAAATCCATACCGCAGGACGACGTTGAGGAAAACGATGACCACCATCGCCATCAACATCACCATGGCCAGCTTGAGAACCCATACAAATAAGGAGTCAAGTATTTTCTTGAACTGCTCCATGGGATACCTCCAATTCGAGTGATACGGCAAAAAGCGTGGGGTTTTTGCAAACCCCACACTCATTGTAAATGCAGACTACGTTATTTGACAGCCTTGATCTTCTCAACCCAAGCTCTTTGTGCATCATTGAGCTGGCTCTGATAGAGAGGAGCCATGGCAGCGGCAAACTCGGCCTGATTATTGATCTTGTTGATCTCGCAACCGGCTGCACGAACTTTGGCTTCACTCTTCTTCTCCATCTCGGCCCATGCAGCAACCTGCTTGGCCTGGGATTCCTTGGCAGCCTTCTTGATGATCGCCTGATCTTCGGCGGAAAGCTTGTCCATGGTGATCTTGGAAGCAATGATCATCTCAGGAACACGGGTGTGCTCGTCGATGGAATAGTACTTGGCAACTTCATAGTGGCTGGAAGAGTCATAGGAAGGCCAGTTGTTCTCTGCACCGTCAATGACGCCGGTCTGCAAGGCACTGTATACGTCGCCGTATGCCATCGGGGTGGGAACTGCACCGAGAGCCTGGACCAGACCCATCATCAGAGCGGATTCCTGAACACGGATCTTCATACCCTTGAGGTCTGCAACCGTGTAGATCGGCTTCTTGGTGTTGTAGAAGGAGCGGGCGCCGCTATCATAGTAGACCAGACCAACGAAACCTTTCTCCTGCATGGAATCAAGGAAGAACTGGCCGATGTCACCATTGAGAACCTTCCACATATGATCTGCATCGCGATAGAGGTACGGCATCTGCAGTGCATTCAACAGAGGCTGGAAAGAAGCCAGCGGGGAGATGGAAACACGAGTGAAGTCGATGCCGCCGAACTGAACCTGCTCGATGGCGCTCTTCTCGTCAGCCAACTGGCCCTGGGGATATACTTCAATCTTGATGCGACCATTGGTATACTCACCAACCAAGCGTGCAAATTCCTCGTCACCGACGACGGTGGGATAGCCGATGGGCTGGTTGTCTGCGAGGCGAAGTACAATCTGCTTCTGAGCAGTTGCAGCGGTTTCCTGACCACCCTGTGCGAAAGCCGGAGCTACCAGCAGAGCGACCAAAAGAAGGCTTAACATTACTTTCTTCATAGGTTCCTCCTTAAGGAACAAATTGGATTGGATTCTGTTATAGTATGGGCGACCTTATTCGATGCCGAAAGCCGGAAAAATCAGGAAACTTAGGCAATTTTTTACCTTTTGTCCTACTAAAACCGCATCATTGGTATAATATGTAATACTTTAGGACCAGAATCAAAGGCATTGGGAAGCACGCTCCTCCAAACCCTCGGAGCGTGGTATACTTTCACATCATGCACGACGACCAAACGGCTACCCGACAAATCCAAACCGGTACGCTCCGCACCTGGATGCTTTCCTACAACCTCGCCATGCTCAGTATCATCCTGGCCTTGGTCATCATACTCTTCAGCCTGGTGTTCTCCTTGCTGGCCCAGATGCAATACCGGAACAGCCGGTTCGAAGCCATCAACACGCTGTCCACCCAGCTGGGCCAAAGCCGTTCCCTGTTCCGCTCCATCACCGACGAACTGGACAGTGCAAAACGCGATGCATTGCTCGCTGACTATGCACTTCTGGACCGGGAATTGCAGATCACCTATCTGCGGCTTGCCGTCGATCATGACACCGACAGCAACCGATATTTCCTCTTTCGGGGAATCGGGAACGGTTTGAGTTTCATCGATGAATCCATGGAAAAACTCAAAACCATGAACCGGCAGACCCAAAGCCTTGAGTATTTCAACCTGTACTATACGGTTGATCGTGTCTTCAGCTATTTGCAGGACTACACGTTCAACCGCTATCTCTCCGCCGTAGTTGAGGCTGAAATCTCCTGGATGCGCATGGTCCAACACCAGATCACCAACTACCGGAACCTTTCCATCCTCCTGTTCCTGCTTATAGCCGTCGCCTACACCATCGCTGTCTACAAAATGACCATGCGCTTGGTCAAACCGGTCAACACCATGGTAACCATGGCCACCCAGATTTTCCACGGGCAGTTTGATGGGCAACCCGTACCCATCTCCGGTCCCGAGGAAATGCAGTACTTGGAGCAAAGTATGAACCGGATGCGGGACAGCCTGCGTGAACGCATGGAGATGATTGAAGCCAATGCAAATCTGGAAAAAATGGTGCACGCCCAGGAATTGGAACAAATGCGCACCACCAGAGAATTGGAAAAAGCACGGTACAAGGCATTGCAATCGCAGATTAATCCGCATTTTCTGTTCAACACCCTGAACATCATCAGCAGAACCGCTTTATTCGAGAATGCAAATGCCACCGTCGATCTGATCGACAACCTGGCATCCATCTTCCGCTACACCCTGGAGTATCATGATGATGTCTCGCTCAAGGATGAACTCCAATTTGTCCGTGAATACCTGACCATCCAACAATTCCGTTTCAAGGAGCGATTGACGTTTTCCATCGACTGTCCGCAGGAGTTCGAGGAATTGCGGATTCCACCCCTGGTGATCCAACCCTTGGTTGAGAATGCCATGATCCATGGGTTGGAACCGAAAGTGGAAGGGGGTTCGATCACCATCAAGGTGGAAAAAAACAACCGGCGGATATCCATCAGCATCGAGGATAGCGGAGTGGGAATTGATGTGACAAAATTGAACGAGCAGAAACCGGAAGGCAAGCAACATATCGGGATCAAGAATATTGCCGACCGTCTCAAGCTGTACTACAAAGGTCGGTCGGATGTGACCATCGTCCGCGCGAGCGAGGAAGGAGGGACGGTGGTGACCCTGTCCATCCCCAACCGCACAGGAGGCAAGAAGCATGTACACCCTGCTGATCGCTGATGACGAACCCCTGGAATGTGATGCCATCGAGCTGTTGGTGACACGGGCGAACCTTCCGCTTCGCGTCATCAAGGCGCGCAACGGAAAACAGGCGGTGGAACTTGCCGAACACTACAGCCCGCACCTGGCCTTTCTTGACATCCGTATGCCCGGTATGGACGGGCTGGAAGCGGCCAAACAAATCAGGGGGATCAAACCCGACTGCCACATCGTATTCCTTACCGCGTGGAGCACTTTTGAATTCGCCCAACAGGCCATCAGGCTGGGGGCCAGCGAATACTTGGTCAAACCGGTTCAACGCAAGGAAGTATATGACTTGCTCGATCGTCTGATCAGTGATCTGGATCAAAAGAAAGAGGATAAATTGCAGCAAACCCAGGAAATCAGGGAGGTACTGAACCTTTTTTCCCGGGAATTCTTTGCCGCGCTCAAATTCGGAAGGATCAATGAAGAAGCGATGCGAAGTTATTTCTCCATGCAAGGCATCACGATGGAAGAGGGAGTCGCATTGGTCATCGGAGGATTGACCGAAGAACAGATACCCCCGTTCTTCCAGCAAGGACGGACATGGGGGAAGCTGCAGATCAGCTACTTCCCTTCGATCGACCGCATCACCGTCCTGCTTTTCACCGTGCAGAACGTAAAAGTGGTGGAACAAATCGTCGGTTCGGTGGACGACTATGATTTGGTCGTCGGTTCGGGTATTCCGTTCACCTCATTTGCGCAGATTCCCCAATCCATCGCCACTGCATCGATCGCCTACTCCTATGCATATCGCCACCACACCCGCCTGCAGCGCTATAGTGAGGTGCTTCGCATGCCCAAGGACATCCAGAAGACCAGCGAACTGAATATGCAGATCATCAGCGATACGTTGGCCGGAAAGGTTGAAGCGGCACGGACGGCGGCACACCAATTGATCGACACCATCAACACCACCAATGAAACGGAAGAGGCGGGCATAGATGAGTTCCATCAACTTTTGACGGTCTTCACCTATGAACTGCACAAGGAAGTGCCACTGCTTAGACACGCTCCCATTCCCAAAAGCTCAGTGATGGAGCAGGAAATCTATTTGATGGACATGATCGACACTGCCTGCCAAGCCATCAAGCTCGATCGCAGGGACCGCTATGACCGTCCGTTCAAGTATGTGAAACAGTACCTCGATGAGCACATGGACAGCATCCTTTCTGTGGAGGACATGGCCAAGTTGGTGGGTATCAACAGCAAGTACTTCAGCCAACTGTGCAAGACATACCTCGGATCCACCTTCGTCGAGTACCTGACGAAAATCAGGATGGAAAAGGCTCATCAGCTCTTGGGGGAAGGCATCTATACGGTGCGCGAAGTCGCCCAACAGACCGGTTTTACCGACGGCAACTATTTTTCCCGGGTTTTCCGTCAATATTACGGATATAGTCCCTCTTCCTTGAAGGATGCTGTATCAGAGGATTCGAACGGCCACTGACGTGCCTGGACCAGAATGGTTGACTGGGGGATATCGGGTTTCTCGATATGCTCTAGCAATAAGGAAGCCGCGGTATAGCCGATATGGTAGAGCGGCTGGATGACCGAGTATTCATTGACCACTTCAAGCTCCGATGCGCTGACCCCGGCGGTAATGATCTGGGAATGACAATTTTTGGCCAGGCGCACCGCCACTTTGGAGAGGACTTGGTTCAAGGCAATGAACGCATCGTACGCTTCCAACTTCATTGCTTTCGGGTCAAGGAAGGTAATCGACTGCTCCTGATAATAGGCCACTTCATCGACCAATACCGTGGAAACACTGATACCCTGCTCGCTGCAGGCTCTCCTCACCCCTTCCAGCCGTTCTTCGGTGCTGCTGGTGGAAATACCGGAAAGCACCAAGGGACGGCGGATGCCGAGCTTGATCAATCGTTGCATCATGCGGTACATGGCATCGGTGTTGTCGCATTGGACTTTGCTCGAGTGGTTGTCCCAGACATATCGATCCAACTGGACCACGGGAATGGAGGCCTGTTTGGCCAAGGCAAGAACCTTACGGCTCACCACGGTTCCCGAATCGGTCAGAAGCGGGGAGAAGATCAACCCTTTCACCCCTTCCTGGATGAAGGATGCTATTTTCTGGACGACCGTCTCATCCCCCAGATGGGTATTGCAATACAGGGTATGGTAGTTGCGCTTCCATAGCGAATCATGGATGCCTTCCAGCAGAAAGGAGGCGAATGCAGGGGTGTAGTTGTCCAGAGCAATGCCGATGAGACCGGCATCCTCATTCTGCTTTTCACACGGAACTGCTGCCACGAATGTACCCAGACGCCCCTGGCGGTATTCGAGCACCCCTTCCCCAACCAATTGGCTGATCGCATTCCGTACGGTCACCCTGCTGACGGAAAACAGGCTGGAGAGCTGACGCTCAGAGAGAATCTGCTCTCCACTCTTCCAGAATCCTTCTTGAATGCGCGCCACAATGGCTTGATAGACAGCTTCAGATTTCACCAACTCACCCCTCTGGTCATTGTAGTGTACGCACCTTGATCAGAAAAGTCTTTACTTCAAAGGGCTTGAACCGGAATAAAGCTTCGCCTTCGATGCTCTCTTCCAGCATATTCGCCAAAACCAAGCTTTCCGGATCCAACACGTCGCTGAACCGAAGGTGGGCTTGTACACTGCTCCCCATCCATTCGCGCAACCGCAGGACCAGACTACCGCCGTCCTCGCTGACCTTCACTGTATGCACCACCACCTGCGCTTCAAGCACTTCCACCAATGGTTCATGCATATCAGCCATATGCACCAAGGGATGATTGATTGCATTGGCATGTTCCTGGATGGGAAGCAGCCCCTCGTCACTGACGACGAATGCATAGGTGAAACTGTGGTTGCCGGCATCTCCCGATGGATCGGGCGCGGTGGGGGATCGCAGGAGGGATACCGAGAGCGTCCCGTTGGTTGCATGATACCCGTATTTGGAATCCGTACATAAAGCGACCGCCAGACTGCGGTCATCCAGGGCCGCCCATGCATGGGCTGGAACCTCGAACTTTGCACGTTCCAACGTTGTATTGGTATGCGTGGGACGGCTGATCATACCGAACGGGACATCATACCATGCCTGCTGTGATCGCACCGTAGTGGGGAACGTCACCCTGAGCAGCTGATGCTGCTCCTGCCAATCTACCTCGGTAGCAAAATCGATGCGTGACATCTTCTTGTAACAGACAAGACGCTGGTGCAAGCGAGAGGCTTTCCCCAAAGCGAACCAACTATCCACTACGTACTGGTGATCATTCTCCGCATATTCCTGCCGTTCAGGTTTTCCGATGGGCTTCTGCAGTGCAAGCGTATCCCTTTCGAGGTCCCAGGCATCCCAGAACACCGGATAATCCTCTCCGATGGTCAGCGTATTGAGGCTGCAATTCGGTTCGACGAGCTGGCGTCCATCCTTTTTTCGTATCAAGGAGGAAATTCCCCCGTTCCCGTCCAAGCTTACTATAGCCCACTCGGTATCCAGATGCCGCTGCGCCGGAACGGCCTGAAGCGGAACGTCGGTATCCAGCAATCGGGTATGATGGCTCGGCAGTCTCGACCCATCGGGCAGCGGGAAGGCAAATGGACTGACATTCAGGGCGTATGGGCCTGAAAAGGGACTGAAGGTTTGGTGTAAACGAGCATACGCCTGTTCGTAGGCAGCGCATGCCTGCACGTTGACCACCTGCACACTCGATCCAGGCAGAATATCATGGAATTGGTTGATCAGTACTTGCTTCCAAACGGCATCCAGGCAAGCTTTCAAGGTATCGAAGGGATGCGCCGTGGCGAATTGCAGGCTGGTCACATACTCATAGGCACCCAGCAGGTGTTCCATAGTCCGGTTCCACCACTTCAGTTTCGCTTGGCTCGTATAGGTCCCCCGATGCAACTCCAAATAGAGTTCCCCTGTATAGACGGGCAGATCGGATGTATCGCGGAATATGGTCTGCATCGCTTCTGAAAGCGTACACCAACGATTTTTCGGCAACCCCTGCAGATCCGCTTCCCGCCGCATGAGCTCAAGATCGGAACGCAGTGTCCCGCCTCCCCCATCACCTTCCCCGACCGGGCGGAACAATGCCGGTTGGATATCCTTGTGTTGGACGGATGCATAGGCTTTGCAGAGATCCTCCGGCTCGTTTGTTCCCTCATAGGCGCCTTGGATCATATGGGCCGGGATGCGTGTCCCATCAAGCGATTCCCAAAGGAACGCATCGTAAGGGAAGCGGTTGGTGTCATTCCAACTCAATTTGCTGGTAACGAAATACTTGACCCTGCATCCCACCAGAATCTGGGGGAGAGCCGCCGTAAAACCGAAGGAATCAGGAAGATAAAACACATCCCCCTCATACCCGTCGAACAAGCTGGCGGTCACCTGACGTCCCACCAGGTTCTGTCGTATCAACGATTCACCCGAGGGCAGCATGCAATCAGGTTCGACATAACAGACCCCGTTCGGCTCCCAATTGCCCCGCCTGTACGCCTCAAGAACACGTTGATATACCGTCGGATACTCGTTCTTGAGCGCTTCAGTCTGCACACTTTGGCTGAACAGAAACACAAAATCTGGATACTGTTCGGTGAAATTGACCATGTTCAGCACGGTTCTGGCTGCTTTTCTGGTCGTCTCGGCGATCGGCCAGAGCCAGGCATGGTCAAGATGGGCGCTTCCTACCGAAAAAATCGAAGCGGCAACGCTTCCGTTGTGCGCCTCCAGCAACACGCTGAGCCCGGCACGCACCGACTCTGCCATAGCGGAGGGATCTTCGCTCAAGCTGAGCTGTTGCAGCGCCCCAAGCATATGGGAAATCAGATGCTGATACGCCAGGCTCTCTCGGTCCAAGGTCTTGGACAAGCCTCTGAGGACCAAGACATCATAGTACAGCTGATAGACCGATTCCTGTCGGCAGAGCAGCAACGGTTGCTTGAACACCAACGGATAATCATTCTTTTTGACCGCTACACACGCTTGGACCCTGCCCCCTTCCGAAGGATGGTAGCCGGGAAACCGATGGCCTCCCCAGGCCTGGAGGTGCACCTCTACGGTAGAGCCGGCGAACTGTGTCACCTCCAGTTTCCTATGGAATGGATTGGTGGCACCATAGGGGGTGCCGTCGATATACACCAGGGTATCGGTCTCCGTATCCAGCAGCAGAAACAGCCTGTCAGAGGAAGCGGGCAGCACTACCGTGGTGCGGAACCAGTAATCCTTCCATGGCTCGCCATAGGAAAACGGGAACCCAATGCCCTCATATGGCCCTGGATATATGTCAGAGCTGCTGTGCTGCTCGGTCTGGGCATAGCCCATCTCCAATTCCCCGAATGTGCGATAGGCATATTGCTTGAGAAGCTGCAGGTATTGGTCGATCCGTTTCTCAGATTTTTGGTGCAGCATCGTCATATCCTTGTACGGCTTGCAGTGCACCAAGCAAATCCTCCTTAAGCATAGGAAGTTCCTCGATGCCTGCATGCAGACGTATCAGCGTCATTCGATCATGGGGTATGGGGTCGGTATCGGCGAACTTGACTGCCGCTGGGAAAACCAGGCTTTCATACCCGCCCCAGCTTACCGCCCGCTTGAAGTAATGCAGGGCATTGACGAATCGCTTCACATCATCAAGCTTGTCCGTCTTGAGCTGGAAACTGAACAAGCCGCTTCCTCCCCGCATCTGCCGGTTTGCCAACTCGTATTGGTTGAAACTGGGAAGCAGGGGATAGAGTACCTTCTCTACCTTGGGATGCTGTTCGAGCATCGTCGCCAAGGCAAGGGCATTTTGGTAATGCTGGGGCATTTTCAAATGTAAGGTTCTCAGGTTGCGCATGATCAACCAAGCCTGGAACGGGTCGGGTGCAGGACCGAGAGGCAGGAACTGATGGTCGAAGATGACTTTCATATCCTCTGCGTTTCCGGCGATAACCCCTGCGACCACATCGCTGTTTCCCCCGATGTACTTGGAAGCGGAATGGATGACCAAGTCGATGCCCAGATCGATCGGGTTCTGGAAGAAGGGCGTCGCCCACGTGTTGTCGATGACTGTCTTGATCCCCTTCTCTTTTGCCAAGGCGGCCACCTTTGCAAGGTCCTGCAGTTTGAAGGTCAAGGTGGTGGGGCTTTCCAGATAGATGAGACGGGTATTCGGCTTGATGGCACGGGCAAACTCATCAACATCAGTGCCTTCCACATATGTGTGCTCAATATTGAACTTGGCCAGATAGGTATTGAAGAAGTACTGCACCCAGCTGTAGCAGTCTTTGACCACCACTGCATGGTCACCACTTTTCAAGGTGGAGAGAATGGCCAGAGACGATGCGGCCACGCCGCTTGAGACCAGTTTTGCCTTTTCTGCGTGTTCCAGGGAAGCCAGCTTCTCCTCACACAAATTCACCGTGGGGTTGTTTCCCCGGGTATACAGGAAGTGGGTGCTCTCATCGGCCAGGGCATCCCTGAATTCCTCATAGGAAGGAAAACAGAAGATGGAGGTCTGGAAAATGGGAGGGCTCACCGCCTGAAACGGAAGATTGAGCTCGCCTTGATGCAAGAGCGTCTCGGTAATTGGGGTTCTGTCCATATGCATGATACTTATCCTTTCACGCTTCCTTCGGTAAGGCCAGCTACAATGTATTTTTGGCCGAATCCGAACACAATCATAGTGGGAAGCAGTGCGATGACGATGCCTGCACTCATCACATCCCAGCTGATACCAGCTTTGGAAATGAAGGAGTTGAGTGCCACAGGAACGGTCATCTTTTCATTGGACATCAACAACATGACGGCCAAAAAAAGTTCGTTCCAGATATTGATGAACGCAAAACAGAAAATTGCCGCCATCCCCGGCAGGGTGATGGGCAGGATGACCCGGAACAGCGATTGCAGCATGGAACATCCGTCTATCTTGGCCGCTTCTTCCAAACTGGTGGGAATACGGTCGAAAAACCCTTTGCTCATGATGGTCGAAAACGCGATGACGGTCGCCACATAGACCAGCATCAACGTACTGGTGTGGTCAACCCAACCGATCTTGGTGAACATCGTGAAAATGGGGACCATGATCAAAAACGTCGGGATGGTTTGGGTGAAATACAGAGCCAGCTGGATGATACCCTTCGTCCTCTGTACCGGATAGCGGGACAAGGAGAATCCACTGAGAATGGAGACAGCCATAGCCAGCAGGGATGAGAAGAAGGCGACAAACAGGGAATTACGGAAGTACAGCGAAAAGCTGGAAAAGGAAAACAACTTACGATAGCTTTCCAACGTGGGAGAGGACGGGATGTACTGCAAGGGCATGGTATAGATTTCCTTGGGGCCCTTCAGACTCGTCACGACGATCCAATACAAAGGGAAGACCGCCAGTGTCACATATATGGCCAGCAGAAGGAAACGGCCGATGGAAAATATTGGTTTCTTGTTCATAGATTGTCCTGTCCTCCCCGTTCTGCAAGCCTGAGGTAGAGAATGGCATAGGCGAACAGCAAGATCATGATGATGACCCCGATGGCCGAACCCTGCCCGTAGTCATATTCCTTGAACACTTTGTTGATCATCTGGGTGGCCAATATGTTGGTACGGTTGACCGGACCTCCGTTGGTCATTGCATAGATGATATCGGGGAAATTGACGATCCACATGGTGCGTAGCAGGATGGTGCTGACAATGGTGGGTTTCACATAGGGAACGGTGACGGAGAAAAATTGTCTGACCGCCCCTGCCCCGTCCAAGGTTGCGGCTTCATATAATTCACCGGGTACCGACTGCAGGGCAGCAAGCAGCATGATGCCGAAGAACGGAACACCATACCAGACATTCGGTATGATGACCGAGATCATGGCCAGATTGGGAGTGGAGAGAAATCCTATGGGATGCTTGAGCAAACCAAGACGGAGCAATACATCGTTGACCAGCCCGAACTGACCGTTGAACAGCCACGACCAAGTCAACCCGATGGCGAACCCACTCAACGCCCAACCATAGAATACAAAGGCCGTATAGAGACCACGGCCACGGAATGGCTTACGCAGTAAAAGTGCGAGACCGAAGCCGAGCAGAAATTGAAAAAGCAAGGAACCAAACAACCATACCACGGTATTGAGCAGAATCTGGGCGAAATGAATGTTCGGATCGGTCAATACGGTCGTAAAATTCTTCAGTCCATTGAACGCCAGCGCATTCAAATCAAACAGGTTGTAATTCTGGAACGCCATCACGCCTCCCTGAATCACCGGTATGTATATGAATGCCAAAAGAAACAGCAACGCTGGAACCAACATCCAACGATAATATTTATGTTCCATCATCACCACCTGTACACATATGCTTCCGGGACGCAGGTGTGTCCCGGAAGCGAATCATGCATGTTCCTTATTTCCAATACGTTTCCCAGCTCTTGATGGCTTGGTCGACGGTAGTTGTTCCCAGCAGGAGAGACTGCATCGTCTGTTCCTGGACCTGGGCCCAAGCAGGATACTTGGGACTGTCAAGCGGATACTTCACAAACACATAGGTGGAAGGATCGCTCATTTCCGTCTCCCAGGACTTGTAGACGCCGCTGGAGAAGTATGGATCGTTCGCATAGGTGGAAGTATGCACCGGAAGCGGTCCATAGGTGCGGCAGAATTCAGCGTTGTTCTGGGCATTCACCATGAAGGAGATGAAATCCCAAGCTTCGTCCTGATGCTTGCTGGTGGTCGGAATCCCCAGACCGGCGAATCCGTAGTCCAGATACATCTTTCCGCTTGCACCCACCGGCATGGGAATGACGGTGTACTGGGAAGGATCGAGTGCCTGGGCGACCATGCTCACGGTATCAGGATCCTGAACCAGGAAAGGAGTCGTCCCGCTGATGAAGGCGTTGACCTGTTCATTGAAGCCCCAGTTGATGCCATCGGACGGAACGGCTTGCTTGTACAAGTCCACATACGCTTGCACCGCCTTCTTGGCGGCCGGATCATTGAATGCGAAGTTGCCGTCATCGGTGAAGTAGATGTTGTCCTTGGAAATATTGGCGACGTCACTGAGGATCATGATGTCGGAAATCTTGAAAGCACTGCCTTTGCCCCTGAAACCGAATCCGTACTGGTTCGGTGCCTTGCCGGTAATGGTCTTTGCCATCTCATACATTTCAGCAATGGTCTTCGGCATCTTGGTAATACCATACTTCGCCAGAATGTCGGTGCGGACGAACAAGCCCTTCACAAAGAAGAACTGGGGGATCAAGTAGGGAGTGTCATTGACGGTCTTGGCTGCGGTCATAGTCAAGGGCAGCAAGTCGTTTCCTTCGCTCCAGCTGTTCAGGTAGTTGGTCAAGTCGACCAATTTGTTGTTGTTGACGAATTGTTTGACCGTATGGTCGCGGACTTCAACGACATCCAACGGCTGGTTGCTGTTGAGCATCAAGGTAAGCTTGTTATCAGCCTGTTCGTAGGGAGGTGAGACCAAGTTGATCTTCACATTTGGATTCTGAGCTTCATACTTGGCAATCAAAGCTTGGATCTGCTCTGTTCGGGAAGGGCTGGTCATCGTCTCGACGAATGTGAGGGTAACCGGACCGGTGGTTGCTTCTTCCTTGGTACCCGCAGCAAATGCCGGGGAAAGGAGCAGCAATACCGCCGCAATCATGAACCAGAATGGAGAACGCATCTTCATAATCATAACTCCTGGATTCGGTATAACCAAGTATACACTTGGTAATACCAATTGTAGCACCATATATTCCCTTGTCAAGAAAAAATCTCACATCACTCACAGAGTAGATTTCTGATCAATTTGCATTCCTGCAGAGAATTGGAAGTGGTTTGCGGTATGTAATGCACCAGAGGCCCTTCATAATAAATGGCGTCCAGCCCCTGTTTGACGGCATGCCAATCCAGACTGCCGCTGCCGACAGGACCTCCGGTATTGTCCCGAATATGCAGGCAGTGCAGATACGGCCCCACCTTGCGGATGGTATCGCCCAGATCCGGCTCCTCAATGTTCATGCTGAATGTATCCAGATCGATTCCACAGTTGCTGTGGTTGACCATATGCAGCAATGAAAGCGCATCATCGGCGGTATTGAGCAAAAAATGCTCGAACCGATGCACCGGCCGCAGGTTCAGCATCACATCTTCATCTTCACAATGCTGCATCAAGGAGCGGAGGCTCAATACACTCTGCTCAAGCAACCGTTGCTTATCCCCACCGCTGGGGCCCAGAGGGGGAAAAGATCCGGCCAAAGGTCCGTTCAAGGATCCACCGCCCATTTCCCCGATTGCATGAATGACGTTCTGGATACACAAAATCCCGGCTTTGCGGGTATCTTCCTCCAAGGAAGACACATCACAACCGGGATTAGGCGACAGACTGTAGGAGAGATCAATCTGATGGTTTCTTGCCTCAAACCCGAGGCGTTTGCGCCCCCACTGACTCATGCGCTGAAGCGTGAGAGCATCCACCTCGAGTTGGTCGTAACCCAGGGCTTTGGCCTTGCTGACGAACGGGACGAAATCGTCAAGCTCCTTGCAAGGCCACCTGGTGTAGTGTATGCCGACAAGTCTCATGCCACTACCGTCCTTACCCAAAGTATACCAGAGGGTATCCAGGGATGCTAGCCTTTTACTGCTCCCATGGTAAGTCCCTTTACCACATACTTTTGGAAGAACATCGTCAAAATGATCGCCGGAGCCATGATGGTTACCGCAGCCGCCATGACCGCACCCCAGTCGACCTCGACATAGGAGAGGAAGTTGTAGACCGCTATCGGAAGCGTCCTTGTCTTCTGCTGACTCAACACCTGGCTGAACATGAAGTTGTTCCAACTGAAAATGAAGCTCAGGGTGGTTGCCGTCACAATGCCGGGACCGCTGAGGGGAAGCAGGATCTTCAAAAATGCACGTTGTTGCGTCAACCCGTCAACCATGGAAGCTTCCTCAAGCTCACGGGGAACCGAATCGAAGTACGGGGACATTACCCAGACAACCAACGGCAGAGCGATGAGCATGTGACTGAGGATGAGGGCGATATAACTGTCCATCAGGTGCAGTCGGGAAAATACGATGTACCAAGGCATCAGAAAGGAGATACCGGGCATCAAGCGTGCGACCAGAATGAAAATCGAAAGTTTCTTCTGTTTGTACCGAGCAATCGAATACGCGGCGGGAAGCCCCAGAACCAAGGAGAAAAATACACTGACCACCGATACGATCACTGAATTCTTCATGTACTGGAGGAAATTCTGTTCCACGAACACCCGTGCGTAGTTTTGCATCACCGGATGGAAAATGAACCGCGGAGGCCAGCTGATGATATCGACCTGGGTCTTGAAGGAACTCATCAACATCCAGATGAACGGAAAGAGGATGGGGATGATGATCAAAGCCAGCAAGACGGCGAAGAGAATGGAAGCGAGTTGGTTCTTTCGCATGATGGACCTCCTACAACTCAAAAGCTCTGCGCAGTCGCATGACCAACAGACTGAACAACAGGACGATGAGGAACAGGAACACCAGCATTACGGCACTCTGCCCCATCCTGAAATACTCGAAACTGTACTTGAACGCCAACACATTGAGGTTTTCCGAGGAGTACCCGGGCCCTCCCCCGGTCATGGCGTAGATGATGTCATAGGTCTTCAGGGCATCGATGGCCCGGAGAATGACCGCGGTAAGGATGGTAGGCATCAACATGGGCAGGGTGATGAGCGTCAGCACCTGGCGTGCATTCGCCCCATCAACCATGGCCGATTCATAGGGCTCCGAGGACAACCCGGCAAGTCCGGCAAGTACGATGATGGTAATCATCGGCGTCCATTGCCAGATGTCGACGATGATCAAGGACGGCATGACCGTCTTTGCCTCGCTGACCCAACCGCTCTGGGGAAGATGCAGTACGCTCAGCACATAGTTGAGGATACCGATGGTCGGGTCGTAGAACAGGTTCCATACAATACCGATGGCAACCGGTGTCGCTACCAAGGGAAGCAGCAACAATGTCTTCACCACACCCTTTCCCTTGAAGGAGCGGTTGAGGATCAAGGCAAGCACGGTGCCCAGAAGCATTTCAATGATGACCGCCCCGAAGGTGAAATAGAAGGTTCTTCCCAGCGCTTCGAGAAACCTCGGCTCCTGGAGAACCTGCAGATAGCTTTTCAAAGCCACCACGGAAAGGGGTCGTCCGCTGGTGAGCGTCCAGTCGGTAAAACTGAGAAAGAAGGTATACCCTACCGGAAAGACCATGAGGATGACCACGAACAATACAGCAGGCAGCGGGAAAAGATACCGAAGATGTTTTTCAAAGAAACCTTGTCGGATCATAGAGAACTCCTTGGTGCACAATAGGCCGACCGAAACTATCGGTCGGCCTGAAACAATGCGAAAAAGATCAGATGCCGTATTCGCCGTCGGTCTTCAGCAATTCATCAACCGCACGAGCCTTCTCGGTTGCCATTGCGGCAAGCTTGGGAGAGGTTCCCTTGGTATTGATGGATTCGATGATGACTTCTCCGATCAGATCACGGGCCTGTCCGACAGAACTCATGAACGGGCGGTCATACGGATAACCGTTCTTGGCGGCATGCGCCTGGGTTGCAACCAAACCAGGATTCATGACTGCCCGAACCTCAGCATCAGCCCAAGCGGAATTGCGGGCCATGGTGATGTTGGAAAGCATGCCCTGCTTGGCCAATTCCTTGCTGGTTGCCCAGTCGAGGAACTTTTGGGCTGCGTCCTTGTTCTTGCTCTCTGAGGACATTGCCATACCCCAGGAAACCACGATGAACGGAGAATCTCCCTTCGGTCCCTTGGGAAGCTGGGCAACGCCGATATCCTCGGCAGGAATCTGGGTCTTGGTAGGATCGACGATCTGGCCGTAGAAGACAGAAGCATCAGTCCACATGGCCACCTTGCCAGCCTGGAAGACAGGCATGACATTTTCCCACGACATGCTGGTCACACCCTGCGGGCCGTAATTGCCCAAAAGCTTGCCGTAGAAGCGGATGCCATCGAGGGCTGCAGGACTGTCGAAGACTGCCTTGCCGTTCTCAAGATAATTGCCGCCATAGTTATAGATGAAGCTGGACATCTGGGTAACAGCCGCTGCGCCCTTGCCGCGGGAAGCAAAACCGGCAACGCCGTCTTTGTTCATGGCCTTTGCAGCCGCTTCAAGTTCGGCAAAGGTGGTGGGAACTGCAAGTCCGGCCTTCTTCAGGAGGTCCTTGCGATAGTACAGAACCTGCCACTCGGTTACGAGCGGAACAATGTAGGCTTTGCCATTCTTTCTTCCGATATCAACCGAGTTGGTCGGATAGTCGGAGAAATCGTAGTTGTCCAAACCCTGGTACCAACCGTTCTTGATGAACATCAGCCCTTCCTGCAATGGACGGGTCATGAATACATCGACGGTGGAGCTCTTGGTGGCGAACTCAGTGGTCAGCTTGTTGGTCAGCTGGCTTTCCTGCAGGCTCTCAAAATTCACCTTGATTCCGGTCTGAGCCTCAAACTCAGGAATCTTGGTTTTCAGCAGTTCACCATACGGATGGTTTGCCAATAGTACACGAATCTCCTGTTTCGGAGCTTGTTCAGCGGTTCCCTGTGCAAAAATCGGAAGGACCAAGCCGACGAGCAACAACAGTACGACGATACCGTTTCTTGTTTTCATTCGTTTCTCTCCTTTTTGTGACAACATAGTTGACATCCTTTCTCTCAGTATACCCCGTTTTTCCTAGTTGTATAGTAAAATTTGAATATTTTTTTTAATTGCCTGAATATTTATTTCATATTATACTGATCAAAAGAGGACATATCATGCAGGAAGTCAGTGCAATTTATACGATCCGGTCCAAGTACAACACCCTCAGTGCCAAAGAGAAGAAAATCGCTGACTTCATCCTCCAGCATCCAAAGGAATCGGTAAACCCAAGCATTGAGGAACTGGCCGACCAGATCGGCATCAGCGAATCGACGATGGTGCGCTTCGCCCGCAAACTGGGGTACAGCGGCTACCAACGGTTTCGCCTTGCTCTCGCACGGGAAGCAATCCCATCCAATGAACAAGTGTTCGAAACTGAAGTGAATGAGACTGAGGATGCCACCGAGACGGTATTCAAGAATGCTTGCAAGAATCTGGAAGATACGTTTGCAAAACTGAATCGGCAGACAGTTCGCGAAACCGCCCTCTTGCTTGCCGAGGCAAAGACCATCTACCTTATGGGACTGGGAGGGTCGAACATTCTGGCCCAGGATGCATACCACAAGTTGATCAGGACCGGATTGAACTGCCAGTATGCATCGGAATTCCACATGCAGCTGATGCTGGCCAGCCAAGCGAAAAAGGGGGACGTCGCCTTGCTCATCAGCCATACCGGCGTGGGCCATGACACCCTTGCACTGGCCGAGGAGCTGCACAACAACGGGTGCACGCTCATCGTATTGACCAGCAACACCCGTTCTCCGCTTGCAAAAATGGGATCCAAGGTATTGGGCGTGAGTGCAGGATCCTCCCTGGTTGTGGCTGAATCATTTTCCGCCCGTATATCCAGTCTGGTACTCATCGACTCCCTGTATGTCCTCATCTTGGAACACATGGGTGAAAAAGGGGTGGATAATTTGAACAAGATGCGCAGCATCATCGCAAAAAGACGTTTGTAATTGAGGAGAATCATATGAAAGCAACCATCGGCCTGATCGGACTCGCCGTTATGGGAGAGAACCTGGTGCTCAACCTGGAGAGCAAAGGCTTCAGCGTCGCAGTGTATAATCGGAGTACGGAAAAAGTCGATGCCTTCATCCAAGGAAGGGCAAAGGGCAAGAACATCATCGGCACCCACAGCCTTGCCGAATTGGCATCATCCCTCCAATCCCCACGCAAAATCATGATGATGGTCAAAGCAGGACAGCCGGTGGATGATACCATCGAGGCTTTGCTTCCGCTTCTGGACAAGGGAGACATCATCATCGATGGGGGAAACTCCAATTACGAGGACAGCGAACGAAGAACCAGCTATGTGGAAAGCAAAGGCATGCTGTACATCGGAACCGGGGTAAGCGGTGGGGAGGAGGGAGCGCTGAAAGGGCCCTCCATCATGCCCGGGGGTTCCCCGAAAGCCTGGGAGGAGGTCAAACCCATCCTCCAAAGCATTTCCGCCCATGTCAATTCGGTTCCTTGCTGTGATTGGATCGGCAGCGGCGGAGCCGGGCATTTCGTCAAGATGGTACATAACGGCATCGAGTACGGTGACATGCAGATCATCGGAGAAGTCTATGACTTGATGAGACGGCTGGTCGGCATGTCCAACGATGAGATGCATGAAGTCTTCAGTGAATGGAATGAAGGTGAACTGAATTCCTACCTTATTGAAATCACCAAGGACATCCTCGGCTACAAGGAAGCGGATGGGAGCTGTCTTCTGGACAAGATTCTCGATACCGCCGGGCAGAAAGGAACGGGAAAGTGGACGGGAATCAGCGCTCTGCATGAGGGAATCCCCCTCACCCTGATCGTCGAGTCCGTATTCGCCCGAAGCGTATCCAGCCAGAAAGAACAACGGGTTGCAGCAAGCAAGGTATTCCCCGCCTCCCCCATCCATCCGGTGCAGGATCGGAAAGCCTTCATCATGGCCTTGGGGAAAGCCCTGTATGCAGCGAAGATCATCAGCTATGCCCAAGGGTTCTCCTTGATCAAAGCAGCGGGAGAAACCAACCATTGGGATCTCAATCTCGGGGGGATCGCACTCCTTTGGAGAGGCGGTTGCATCATTCGTTCTGCATTCCTGGACAAGATCAGCCAAGCCTTCACCTCCAATCCGGATCTGCAGAATCTGATCCTCGATCCCTATTTCGCCATGATCCTCCAACAGGCTCACCAACAGTTGCGGGAAGTGGTGGCGCAGGCCGTTCTCAACGGGATTCCCACTCCATCCCTAAGTGCAGCGCTCTCTTGGTTCGACAGCTATCGGACAGAGAACCTTCCGGCAAATCTTCTGCAGGCCCAACGCGATTACTTTGGCGCCCATACCTATGAGCGGGTGGACAAAAAGCGAGGGGAATTCTTCCATACCAACTGGACCGGTCGTGGCGGCAATACAGCCTCCACCACCTATACCGTATAAGGAGAGACGTATGACTTCGTCATTGGTGGTACCGAAAGACGGTACAAAACTGGATTTTCTGTCACTCGGAGCCTTGGTGGTCCGTCTGGATCCGGGGATCATCCCCTTTGAATATGCCCAGGATCTCGCCCTGCATGTTTCAGGCGGCGAGTACAATGTGGCGGCCAATCTGAGCAGGGCGTTTGGCCAGAGGACGGGTATCGCAAGCGCCATGGTCGACTACCCGATCGGGTTGAAAATCGAGTCGGAAGTACGGCGTATGGGGGTACAGGCTTTTTACAAGCGCTTCGCCCATGATGGGGTACGCGGCCCCAATATGGCCCAGGTTTACAGCGACCGGGGCCAGGGTCTCCGTGCTCCGGTGGTATTCTACAACCGCAGCAACGAGGCGGCATCCCTGTTGGACGAGAACAGCTTCGACTGGGATGTTTTGCTCAACGGTGGGGTGCGATGGTTCCACAGCGGTGGAATCTTTGCAGCCCTCTCCCCCTCCAACCCTGCTTTGATCATCAAGGCTATGACCAAGGCCAAGGAACAAGGAGCGGTGATTTCCTTTGACCTGAACTACCGGGAAAAACTTTGGAAATCCATTGCCGCCGATCCGCAGGCAGAGGCACAGCGGGTGCTTTCCGAGATCGTGGAACACGTTGATGTCTTGATCGGCAACGAGGAAGACCTGCAGATGGGACTGGGCTTGAAGGGACCGGAGGTCCACAAGGCGGACAAACTCGATCCCTCGGCCTTCTATGCAATGATGGAAACGGTTTCCGATCGATTTCCTGCGATCAAGGCGGTGGCCACCACTATGCGCGAGGTCAAATCGACCAACCGCCACAGCTGGAGCGCCGTATTGTACATGCAGGGCAAAGGATACCAGGCACCACGGTGTGAGTTGGATGTGTATGATCGCGTCGGCGGCGGGGATGGTTTCGCCAGCGGCTTGATCTACGGACTGTTGGAAGGCAAGGATCCGGAAGAAGCACTCCGCCTGGGCTGGGCCCACGGAGCGCTGCTGACCTCCTACCCCGGCGATACGACCATGGCAACCCTTCCGGCTGTCCAGGCACTCGCCCAAGGCGGCAGTGCACGAATTCAGAGGTAAGACATGAAAGCATTGGTTCTGACCGAATACAAGAAACTGGAGATGCAAGAGGTCCCCAAACCCATGATAGCAAGCCCCACACAAGTGTTGGTACGCATCAAGGCTGCGGCGATCTGCGGCAGCGATGTCCATGGGTATGATGGGTCCACCGGCCGGAGAAAACCCCCGGTCATCATGGGCCATGAGGGAAGCGGCATCATCGAGGAAGTGGGAAGTATGGTTTCCCACTTCAAGGTCGGCGATCGAGTCACGTTCGACTCGACCATCTACTGCGGGACCTGCTCCTATTGTCGAGAGGGATTGTTCAATCTCTGTGACAACCGAAGGGTGCTTGGGGTCAGTTGCGATGAATACAAGCAGGATGGGATCTTCGCCGAATATGCGCTCATCGAGGAGCGGGTGTTGTTCCACCTTCCCGAAGGGCTCGACTTCGTACAAGCGGCAATGACCGAACCGGCCGGGGTGGCGGCCCATGCAATTTCTCTCTCGCGCCCCCGTCTGGGTGATGATGTGGCGGTCGTGGGATCCGGCTTGATCGGCCTGCTCTTGATCAAGTTGCTCAGAACCGTGACAAGTGGTAAGATCCTTGCCATCGAGATGGATGCGAATCGCAGAAAAAAGGCGCTGGAGGTCGGAGCCGATGCGGCGCTTGACCCGAATGACCCGGAATTGCCGGGACACGTGAAGCGTCTATGTGGTGGTGATCTGCTGCCCCTCGTCTATGAGGCGGTAGGAGCAAGTGAACCGATCAATACGGCAATCTCTCTGGTACGCAAGGGGGGCACGGTGGTGCTGGTCGGCAACATTCGTCCTACCATCGAACTGCCGCTGCAGAGTGTCGTCACCCGACAGATCAAGCTGCAAGGATCCTGCGCCATCAACGGCGAATATCCCGCGGTCCTGAAGCTCATGGCGGACGGAAAGCTGCAGATCGAGGACATCATCAGCAAAGTCGCCCCGCTTGCGGAAGGCCCGCTTTGGTTTGAGAAGCTCTATAACCGGGAAGACAACCTGCTGAAGGTGGTGTTGGTTCCCTGAGAAGGAAGTACAAGATGGTACGTTATGCATTGATCGGATATGGCAAGGTCGCAGCATTGCATGCAAAAGCCCTTACCCAAGCCAAGGACAGCACCCTGGTGGCCGTCTATGGCAGAAGCATGGAGAAAGCACTGCAGTTCGCAAAAACCTGGAATATCCTTGCCTATACCGACATCAAGACGATGATCGAGGAAGCCAAGGTTGATGCCGTGGTGATCACCACCCCGCATCCCCTGCACAAGGAACACAGTCTCGCCGCCTTGCACTCAGGTGCCCATGTGCTGGTGGAAAAACCGATGGCTTTGACCGTCGATGACTGCGATGTCATGATCGAGACGGCCAAGAAAGAGAAAAAACTGCTGGGTGTCATCAGCCAGAGACGGTGGTACCCTTCCAGTCAGCGCATCAGAAACGCCATCGATTCGGGAAAATTGGGAATACCGATGCTCGGTCAGGTGACCATGCTCGGCTGGCGTGATGAGGCCTATTACCAGAGTGATCCATGGAGAGGCAGCTGGGAACTGGAAGGCGGCGGGGTGCTCATCAACCAAGCACCGCACCAGCTTGATCTGCTGCACTGGTACCTGGGGCCGGTCAAGGAAGTCTACGCCCAATGGGATAATGTGAACCATCCCTATATCGAGGTGGAAGACTCTGCCGTTGCCACCGTTCGGTTTGCAAGCGGGGCGATGGCGTCCATTTTAGTCTCCAACAGTCAGAAACCCGGCATTTATGCAAAAGTGCACATCCATGGCTCTTCGGCATACTCTGCCGGCGTACAGACCGATGGAGGGGCGATGTTCATCGCCGGTCGAAGCGGGATTCTCGAACCGCCGTACAACGATATCTGGACAATTGCAGGAGAAGAGCATCTGCTTGCCCAATGGAAGGAAGAGGATACTGCATTCTTTTCCACCATCGATGCAACCACGTATTTCTTCCGGTTGCAGGAGGAAGACTTCACCCAGGCCATCCTGACCGGAAGTAGTCCCGTCTCCACCGGTGAGGAAGGCAGGGAAACGGTGAAACTCATCGAAGGCATGTATCGCAGCCAACGGGAAGGAAAGCCGATTCAATACAATACCTAGGTTGTGCAAGCCCAAGGAAGCCTCCTCAGGATATCCTGTGGAGGCTTCTTTGCATCCTCACCGAATCAAATCAGCAAGGTCTTCCCCGACTTTCAGGATATCCAGACCCTTGGTGAATTGCAGACAGGTTCCCGAAGGATGCCGCACCTTCTCCACCCAATGGGGAGGAATCGAGGAAAGACCGTATTTGGCACCAAGAATGGCCCCGGCCACCGCAGTGATGGTATCGGCGTCACGGGCAAAGTTGCCTGCCAGAACCAAGGCTGAACGGAAATCTTGATTGCTCAGTCGCAAACAGGCAAACGCCGCAGGAATTGCCTCGGCCGTCGTCGCCCAGGTGCTTGCACGAAGTTCATCGTGCAACTGCATCCAACAATCCAGAACACTGCCATTCGCTGCATCAACGATGTCGAATGCGCGTTGCATATTGTGGTACAGCCAGCTGTCTTTGGGAAGAGGCTGCATAGCCGCTGCAAAAATCTGGTCGAAGCTTCCATCCACCATGGCCACCGCCACGGCACTTGCAACCGCCTGGGCTCCCCAGATGCCGTCTGCATAGTGGCTGATCGATGCATCGATTGCTGCAAGTTCAGCAGCCCGTCCGGGATCACCGGCGCATACGATTCCCACCGGAGGAATACGCATCGCCGTCCCATCGCTCATGTGGAAGGTATTGAATTTTCCGCTCTGTGGTGGACGAAGTCCTTTGCGTAGGTTGTTCGCAGCGGCGATTTCGCTTGCCCCTCCCCGTTTGAATTCATCCTGGATCACCACATCCTCAAACCAGGCGTCCACCACTGCATCGGTGGTTAAAACACCATGGTGCTTGATCAGTGTCTTCGCCGTAAGAAGTGCAAACTCCGTATCATCCGTACTCCAGCTGGCACCGGCATTGAAATCAGTGATGAACCCATAACTCTCCCGATTCGCCTGCATTCTTGCGGCATCACCGAACGAATCCCCGATCGCCAATCCGATCAACGAACCCAAAGCCCGATCCCGGACCAAGGCACGATTGGCTACAAACTCAGAACGCTCTGTCATGTTCATACCTCATGTACATCAAAATTGGAAAAACCTACCCGCCCGCGCGTAAACAAACCACAGCCGATCATCCCAGAGGAGAATGCGGCATCATCGACTGCAACAGGGGCGAAATCATCGGATGCAAGCACCAGGTGTGTTCCCTCTGCACGGAACCTGAGTGTATATTCCCGATCAAGTTCACACACAACGTCAATACAGGACAAAGGATACAACAATCCTTTCTCCTGCTTGAAAATGCCAAACTGTCCTTGATGGAATCCACCATAGTATCCTCTCCGGGTTCCCTGTATTCGAAGTGCAAGAAGCGCGGAGGTTCCCCCATGCAATACCACCGAGGTACCTACCTGTACATCACGAGTGTAATAGGAGCCTGTCATCGCCTGCGCGAAATCGAGGGTCATCACTTCCATCCATACGCGATTGTCCGCAGCATGCACCAAGTCCCAGGATCCATGGTTATGACTGAAAGGAATAATCGAGGCAAACTCCTTTTTCAGGAGCGCTGCATCTATGAAGTACCGACTTTTTCCTGTGACAAAGAAACGGGAGAGATGGAGCACTCCAAAATCCCTGTTCTTTGCCGGGGAGTTTGCCTCGAAACATAACCCGACTTCATCGATCATCGCGCCCTTGAGCGCAGGATGATCGGGATCAATGGTGAATTCCACCACATGGGTGTCCTGGTCATACACCACCTGCGAGGAAAACACCACCAACTCACCTGTGAACGTGTTCCTGACATATCCGGAAATCAGAACCGATTCACCACTGAATTTCTCCAAGCGATAGGTTATATGCACGGTCTGACCAGGATAGATGGTAGGAGAAAATACCGGCATATACCGCTCATCATCAAAATCAGCGCGGCGGTAAAATGGTTTGTAGAAGAGCCGACAACTCTGCGGCCTGACCATTCGGTCATAAAGCATTTCCAATTCCCCATTGGTATTGGAAAGCGTGCATGCATTGGAATTTGAGACGCCAAATCCATGGGTGGAACCGGGAAGCGAGAAATCAAAATCGATCACCCCGTCCTCAACCATACATTCCTGCGGTACGGTTTGGTTTTTCAGCCGATAGCCGAGGGCGCAAACCTGTTTCGCATAGGTGGGAATATCCAGGATATTGAGATATCCGGATATACCGCTGAGCACCACCATGTCGTTCACCGGCCTTCGGTACGCTTCGCTGATCTGCTCAAGCCCACCGGCCACACCAAGGATGGATCCGACATTCCCTGCATTGCAATCGGTATCCCAGCCGGCCATCGTAGCTATTTCCACCGCACGGCCGAACGTACGGCCATACAGCATTGCCATCACACAAACCCCGGCATTGGGGATGATGTGGCACACTCCGGGATAGCGGTCGTACCCCCAGAATTCCTGGAGATACCGAAGACAGGAACGCCAGGAATCGGGATGGTCCGCATGATATGCACGAACAGCCTTGACGACCTTGGTGTAGGTCGAGTCACCGGAAAGGCAATGCAATGCGGCATCCAGAATTTCATCAATATCCTCGGTCACAAACGCCTTGGCTATCGATGCGGCGATGAAGGCAGCTCCTTCCAACCCTTCCCCATCGTGGCTGACGCTGGCGGCTGTCCGTGCATACAGCGCGGCAGTTTCACAATCGCCGGGGAACAACAGCGCCCACGTATCGATGAAGATCTGTCCACCGATCTGTTCGGCCAGGGTCTTTCCCTGCAATGCGATTGATCCGGACTCGGGGGCGGGGATGCCGGATTTCAGATGCAGGTAGGCGGTATGTTCGGTACTGACACCATATCCACCCCACCAGAACATTCCGACTCCTTCACGGGCATAGTTCAACCAGGCTTCAGCAACGTCCGAGGCCTGCAGGTTCCCCCTCAGATCCCCATCCTGCAATGCCCTGAGAAAATAGACTGGACCATTCACATCATCATCTGCGGCAAAATGCTTGAAGTCCTTGATGTAGGAATGAATATCCCCATAAAACCGTTCGATCCGTTCACTCGTCCATTGGCTCGGCTCAACCGGAGCACCAAGACGGATCCCGATGTTCATTCCCAGGAATCCGGCATACACCCGATTCAGATATTCCTTGTCCGTCATACAAGTTCCTTATACGGGGCCGGAGTGGTGCTCCGACCCCCGATCGGCGCAAATTACTTCAATACCGTTGCAAGATAGTCGCTGATGCGAGTCCCGCCTGCAGCGTTCCACTTGGTCACGAATTCATCGAAATCGGAAATGGGGCGAACTCCCCGAATAATGTCGGTGGAATATTCCCGGTACAGCTTATCCATTGCATCCTTCAACGGAAGCAAATCCTCAGGAAGCAGTACATTGGTGTCGGGAGCGAAATACTTGGCAGCCGCATCCAGTGAAGCTATTGCAGGACTGGAAAGAACTTCTCCCACCACCTTCGAGGTATCGAGGCCGTTCATGGTCGGCCAGAATTTGGCCCACCAGGAGGGGAACTGCTTGGTCAGGACATATTTGCCGTTCTCCATCGTGTAATGAATGCCTTCCAATCCAAGCTTGTCCAGGACTCTTCCTTCCGGTCCAGCCATGTACTCCAAGACCGCCCATGCGGCATCCTTTACCTTGGAATCTGCATTCATGGCAAACCCTCTGCTCTCCTTGGTGACATCGATGCTCTGATACGCCTGGCTTACCCCTTTTGCAGGAGGCAACACGGCCAACTCGACTCCCTGGGCTTCCTTCATCTTGTTGTTATAGACGTTCACGACATCTCCGGCAGTCCCGGCTACGAAGCCCGCAGTTCCTTCATAGAAGGCTTGCTCCATCGTTTCCCAGGTCTTGGTGACATATTCATTGTCGAGCAGTCCGTCTTTGTAGAGCTTTGCATAGAAAGCGAGCTTGTTCTTGGTCGCATCAGTCGCTTGCGAGTACACCCACTTCCCGTTTTCCTTGATGATGGTAGCGGTGATGCCGAATGCATGGTTGAAGACGGAGTCCAGCTTCAGGATTCCCCCGTCGGTGGTGATGGGCCACTTCGCCAAACCCTTATCCTTGATTTCCTTGAACAGGGCATAGTAGTTGTCCACACTGGGATTTGCCAGCAAGGCCTTGCTGCTCTGAAGGGAAGCGAACCAGTCGGAGCGCATGACCGGAATCTGGACCCTCGCCGGAGCAAGCCACAGCAAGTAGGGATAATTCTTCATGGCGGCCTTGTTGTGATCGGCCATGATTGCTTTCACATTAGTGGATTTCTCAATGTAGGGAGTCAAATCCTCAAGCAGTCCTTCCTGGGCCAACGGCTGGTCGTTGCCCTGGAAATAGATCAAGTCAGGATTGATCTGACCCGTCCTGAATGCAATGGGAACCACCGTGGCATAGCTTCCGGTAGGAGCAGACAGAATGACCAAATCGACATAGGTCCCCTGCTTGGCAAGGCCTTCTTCGATATCCTTTTCCAAAATCCCCAGTTGCTGGGCATCGGTCACCGGGTCAACATCCTTGCAGAGATAGGTTACGGTAACCGGTTTGTCCGGTGTGCCGATTCCAGCCGTTGCAGGAACCGTCGCGCTTTCCTTGGACCCTGCAGCCATTACCATGCCTGCACAGAGCAGGAACACAATACAAAGCACCAATCCTTTTTTGTTCATAGACAACCTCCAATTTTATTCCTTGATTCCACCTGAGAGCACATCCCTCGCATAGAACCGTAGTACAAAGGGATACAACACCAGAATAGGGATGATCGCAACAATGATCGTAGCCCCTTTCAAAGCGCTGTAGTCTGCACGCGCCAGTGCATTATAGTCATAGACATTCTGTTGACCGAGAATGGAGACAGTGTCTCCGAGGACCACAAACTGCCGCAGAATCACCTGCAGGACTGTGTCGGTGGACTTTCTGGTCAGATAAATGCCTGCCCGGAAATATTCATTCCATCGGACCACTGCATAGAACATCGTGATGGTCGCAACCCCGGCCTTGCTCAACGGCAGGAATATCTTGCTCAGCATCTGCAGGTGGTTCGCCCCATCAATGGTTGCTGCTTCCACAATGGAATCGGGAACCTTCTCGAAGTACCGCATCATGATGATCAAGTAATACACGTTCACCGCCGTAACCAGGATGACCGACCATTTGCTGCCCATCAGCCCAAGCTTCTGCACCACCAGGTATTCTGGGACCAGTCCGGGATCGAAAAGCATCATGATGATCAAGAAGACCATGATCGGACGCTTGAGCGTCAGATGCGGTCGGGTAAGTGCATAGGCAGCACTTGCGGTCAACACGATGTTCACCAAGGTCCCGACCACGGTGATGATGATGGAATTGATCAAGGAAGGCACCAGAATGGGATGGCTGAACACAATGCGATAATTCACCAGGTCGAAGGATTCAGGCCAGATCGCCAAACCACCCATCGTCACCGAACGGGTCGGACCGGAAAGGGACTTTGCCAGGATATTGAGCAACGGCACAAGCATAGTCAGGGTCAGAAAAAGCAAGAAGAGAGTGAGCAGGATCTGGGATAGGGAAATACGTCGGTTTCTCTGCATCACCACACCCCCGAACCGGTCGTTCGTTTGGATACGACATGGGTGGTATAGACCAAGGCCACACCAACCAATCCCTTGATCAGACTGACGGCAGTCGCAAGAGAATATTGGCCCCCCTCGATGCCGATGCGATAAATATAGGTGTCCAGGATATCTATCGTACTCTCCACCGCCTGGTTGGAGAAGTTGAACACCTGGTCGAAGCCGGCGTTCAGGAAGAATCCCAGATTCAGGATGAACATGGTGATCATGGGCGTCACCAATGCGGGCAGGATGATATGGGTGATGATCTGCATCCGATTCGCCCCGTCGATCTGGGCGGCTTCATACAAGGTCGGAGAAATGGCAAGAATCGCCGTGTAGAAGATGATGGAGTCCCACCCAAGGCTTCTCCATGCTTCACAAATCATGAGAATCCAACGGATCTTTGTCCGATCGGTCATGAAATCAACCGCCTTTCCACCGAAGATCCCGATGATCTGGTTCACCGATCCTGATAGGGAAAGTGAGTTGATCCAAATACCGGCGATTACCACCCAGGAAAGAAAGTGCGGCAGGTAGGAAATGACCTGCACATACTTGCGGAATCCAAAGGAACGCAGCTCATTGAGCATCAGGGCGAATATGACAAAACAGGGGAACAGCAGTACGTACTTGAGGAAGCTGATGATCAGCGTGTTGGAAAGGATCTGTGCGAATGCAGGACTGGAGAATATCATCTCGAAGTACTTCCATCCCACAAACGGCCAGGATCCCCGCGACCTGAACTGAAAGAACGCCAGACGCATGTTGATGATCGGCAGAACCCTGAACAGGATGAAATACAGAATGGTGGGAAACAGTAGGGCATACAGCACCCGTTCGCCCTTGATCCTCTTCCATTTGCTCTGATTGCGCATAGCCACTCCTCTCTAAGGAATCAGAAGATTCATCAACGGTGCATGCTGCTGTGCACCGTACACATCACGATCACCACAGGTACCCGAGGAAATGTTCCGTCGATAGGTGATCTTGATACCCAACGCCGCTTCAAAAAAGACGATCCCCAGAAGTTGGCCTTCTGCGAGATTGTACAACGTGCGGATGCGCTCTTCGGTCAACACGTTGCTTTGTACCACTCTCCGATAGGTAGCCAGGTCATCAAAGAAAATATCCAAGGTTATCAAAAACGGGCCGCTGTTCTTGCTTCGCAGCATACTTGCCAACTGGACCAACGTATCCATCACCGGCCTCCTTGCTTCCACCACTGCCAAGGGAAAAAAGCAAGGGGATCTTCGATATCCATCAAGTGATACACACTGAATGCATACACCGGGCCGAAATTCACATCGCTAGGAGCGAACGGAAATGCAAGATTGCCCGCAGTGGATTTACGTCCCGAATAATCGAAATGCATGAAGGTGGAACGCACCGACGAACAGAGCGCGGACGCCAATTCCGGAGTCTGTGCAAGTACCTCGAAGACGATTCCCAGTTCATGACAACTCAAACGCTCCGGTTCCAATGAACCCATTACGCCATCCTTTCCATAATTGATGAAATTGATCGTGTACAAATCTCGATCAATCTCCTTGTATTGTTGCTGAACGCTTTGGGTGACCTGCTTTTCCACTTCATCAATCCGTTCGATCAACAAAGGATCACGCACTCCACAAACCACGAAGGAACGATAGGCTACCTTTCGCGCTCCCTCCAATTTGATCTGATAGGGATCGGTTGCGGTAAGTGAACTGCCATACACGCCGACCCGATTCCTGGACAAGGCGGTGAAGGTGCAACCACTCAAATCCATGGCGATTCCCGGACCATGGAGCAGATAGGGATGGTCCTTCTCATAGAATGTATGGGCAGCGACACTGACCGGAGTGCAAAGACGCCGCTGGTCACAGGGATATACCTCAAAATGGTCTTCATACAAGGTTCCCAGCATGCAATCCTTGGTAGTCCCTGGGTTGCAGCACAAAGCGCCGCATTCCAGGACCTTGCCCAGATGATAACTCAGCGCCACGTCAAAGCCATGGAATACGCCGACTGCAGCGAACGGGGCCGGGTCGTAGGCACGTCCGCATACGATCAAATCGGCACCCGCCTTGAGGACCTGCAGAATCGGCTCGATCCCCATCTGGGCGACCACACCGGTGGTTTCCTCCAGAATTGTGGCATCCAAAGGAAGCGTTGCAGCATCCAGTGCATTCACCTTCCCCTCTGCAAGATGGTCCAGGATGGCCTGGTTGGGAATATCAGCCCAGATGACAGCCGTCTTCGGCTGGACATGCGGATGTTCGTCCAGGATCTCCTGGATGATGTCCATGGTCCAATGGACGTGGGACTGGCCTCCGCTGCCTCCCGCCGACCCGATCAAAACGGGTATCTTCAACTCCCAGCCACCCAAAATGATGCGCTTCAGATCCTTCTTGGCAGCCATCCGGCTTACGATCGCCGTTTTTGCACCCAGCTTGTGAGGACCGGCATCCGTTGAACCGGCGTCCACGACAATTGCATCCGG
The DNA here is from genome assembly GCF_050256055.1 of Sphaerochaeta sp. Taxonomy (NCBI): domain Bacteria; kingdom Pseudomonadati; phylum Spirochaetota; class Spirochaetia; order Spirochaetales; family Sphaerochaetaceae; genus Sphaerochaeta; species Sphaerochaeta sp. The sequence goes on from NZ_JBFWIJ010000018.1 coordinate 59,968, forward strand.
CTTCTGGGCGAGCCCGTAGGCAAAGGAATCATCAGGAAAGCCGTAGCCGAGGATTCCACAGGGGGCAAGCAGGGTCAACGATTTCATACTATTCCCTCCGCCTCCAAACGCATTCTTCGCTGTCGGACATTGTTGATATGGCTTTGCATTGCAGTGTGGGCGCCACACTTGTCACGGTTAGCGATCGCCTCGACGATCGAGCGGTGTTCAGCTTCAATGAGGGCCACCGTTCCTTCCTGTTTCTTGTTCGCCTGGGCAAGCTCTTCGATCAAATCATAATAGGTGTCGATGAAATTCATGTAGAAGATGTTGCGGGACGCCTGGGCCAGCTTGTAATGAAAATAATGGTCCAGACTGAAATGACCGCTCAATCTGGATGAGTCGGCCTTCAGGCTTTCCCCAATCTCCGCAATCTCCTCATCGGTTGCACGATCAATGACGATTTCCACCATTTTCGACTCCAACGAATCGCGAAAATCCAACAGATCCTGGAACGTGGCTTCCTTGAGGGCGTCGGAGACCGGCCTAGAAAGGCGCTCGATGACGTCCTTTTCCAAGAATGTGCCATCCTTGGTCTTTCTTCGAATATATCCGAGAGCCTGCAGCTGGATCATCGCTTCCCGGATAACCCCTCTGCTAACGGCAAATTGTTCACTGAATACGGCTTCGCTGGGCAGTTTCTGCCCGCCCTTGAGCTCCCCGCTATGAATCAATGCAAGGATTTGGTTCACTACCTTGTCTGAAAGTCGTTCGTTGCGCACTGGTACAAACGCCAAAGCATTGCTCCTTTTGTCCATTTGTCGGACAAATAGAGGATAGCATTGTTTCTTCCCGTCCACAATCTTTTTTTTATGTCAGTTGCGGTGCGTTCCTATCCCGTTCTTCCTTCAGTAATTGGTAGAGGGTGGCTGCGGTGGGAACCCCGAGCAGCACCCCGATGATGCCGAACAAGCCTGCGCTCAACAGCACGGCGACGAATACCCATACACCGGGCAATCCGACACTGGTCCCCACTACCCGCGGATAGATGAGATTCCCTTCAATCTGCTGGAGAATGACCAGAAACAACAGGAAGAACAATGCCAATCGCAGACTTTGCCCGAAGATCAGCACAAACCCGACCGCCCCGCCCAAATAGGCTCCCACCAACGGGATCAGGGCGGTCACCCCGATCACCGATCCCACCGTCAGGGCATAGGGGAAGCGGAACAGCAACATGCCCAGGGTGCACAAAGTCCCGAGGATGAGCGCCTCCACGAACTGGCCGGTGAAGAACTTGCCGAACGTGCGATTGGCTACGATGAGGATATGTGCCAGGGATGCTTGGTGATTTGGTTTCAAAAACCGGGAGAGCAGATAGGAAAGTTGGCCGAGCAAGCGCTGCTTCCCCAATAGGAGATACAAACTGAAGATCAAGGCGAGCAATCCGTTGGCGATGCTACTGACCGCCCCTCCCAGTACGGAGAATGCATAATCGGCCAAATGCGGGGAGGATTTCTTGAATTCGTCGATCGCCGTATTGATGTAGTTCTGGACCAAGGTAAACCCCTGATCCAATTCAGGACGCGTATGCATGAACTGCTGCACCGAATCCACGCTCGTCTGATAGAGTACCGGAAGATTCGCACTGAATTGCCTGATGGCCAACCCAAGTTGGGGAACCAGCAGGACCAATACCCCGGTGATGATCAACAAAAAGAAAGCCAAGGAAAGCAGGACGGCAAGGACACGGGCTTTCAATGGTTTCTTGAAGATACCGGCAAATCGCCGTTCCAGCTGTTTTGCCGGAAGATCGACGAGATAAGCAAATCCCACTCCGAACAGCAAAGGCTTGAGCAAGGACCAAACTGAGGAGAGAAACTGTACGGCCTCGGTGAAACGTACCACTACCAATGCGAGCACAGTGGAAATAAGAAGCAACGAGAGGATGCTGCGAAAGGTCTTTGTATCCATGAAAAAGAGTATTGCATACTCCCTTCCATCCTGCAAACCTTTTACCCCTTCATCACTTCCTGCAGAAGCGATAGGCTCAGGTCCTTGGTGGACGAAACCGAAAAATCGGCAAGCGGGGAAACAAGGCGCACCCCGATCGCCTTCATCCCCGCTTTCTTGATCGCTTGGATTCCCGCCTCCGCATCTTCTACCCCCAGACAATCGGCCGGATAGAGCGCAAGGAGTGTACAGGCTTGCAGGAAAAGATCGGGTTCAGGCTTGCCCAATGCAACCTGATTGACATCACAGATGGCATCAAAGACCTCAAGCATGCCCAGCTTTTCCAAGACGATCCGCGCATTTCTGCTTGCCGAGGCCAAAGCCAGCCTGATCCCTTCCTGCTTCAATGCAGCGAACAGCTGCGTCATGCCTTCCAATACATCTCCAGGTCCAAGCGAAGCGAGAGAATCTCGGTAGTATGCATTCTTTTCCTCAAGCACCCTTTGTTTCTGCTCATCCGTCCACTCTACATGGTTGTGGGCAAGGATGATATCGAGGGAAGCGCTCCGGCTGACCCCGAGCAACTTCTGATTGACCGTTTGGTCGAAGAGGAGGCCATATGCATCACTGATTTGTTTCCACGCCAGGTAATGCAGGCGTGCGGTATCGACCACCACGCCATCCAAATCAAACACCACCGCTTTCAGGACCGGCTTTAGGGAAAATACCGCCGGTCGATCATCCAATACAAACGATTGCATGCGGTGGACCAAGCTGATGGCTGGTCCTTGCATCAACGTATAAGTCGCTTCCTCCTTGGTGCAATGGAGACGAACCACGGAACCGCGCAAATTCAGACAGAAGGAAAAACCCTTCCAGGCTTCGGGGACCTTGGGATCGAAGGAGAACACGTCACCTGTATCACAGAAACCTCCGAACCCATATACCAAGGACATCCAACTGCCGGCCATCGCGGCCGTATGGATGCCATCAGCGGAGTTGCCGTGCACGTCATCCAAATCCATCCGCACGGTCTTGGTGAAGTAGTTCCATGCTTTCAGGGAGAAGCCGACCTCACTGGCCATAATCGACTGGATGCAATGGGAAAGGGAGGAGTCCCCGGTGGTATATGGTTCATAAAAGCTGAAATTCCGTTGCTTTTCCGCCTTGGAGAATCGACTGGAAAGAAAGAACATGGCCAGTACGACATCCGGCTGCTTGAGCACCCGGTGGCGGTAGATCACCAAGGGATGGAAATGGAGCAACAGTGGATACTGATCCCGGGGAGTACAGGCAAAGGGCCAATCGGGTTTGGAGAGAAAGGAATCATCCTGCTCTATGATTCCGAGTTCAGAATTATACGGGATGTACATATGTTCTGCTGCTTGAGAGAAGAGTTCCAGCTCCTCCTCCTTGACATCCAACGGCAGACGTTTCCCTGCCTCTTTCCATGCTTGTATCAAGCGGAGAGTGAAACGTAGGTTGTTCTGTGCCATCAGATTGGTATAGGCATTATTATCCACGCACGCTGAATATTCATCGGGTCCGGTTACGGTATGGATACAGAACCTGCCGTTTCTGGCAGCAGAGAACGAACCGAGGCTCACCCACATGCGGGCGCTTTCAATGGCCATCTCCAAAATGAATACCGGACAATCTTCACCGCTTGAGCCAAGATATTTCTCCGCTGCATAGAGAATGTCGGCATCAATATGGTATTGGGCGGTGCCCGCAGGGAAATAGGCACTGCATTCCTCCCCATTGATCGTCCGCCACGGGAACAATGCACCATCCAAGGAAAGTGTCCGGGCTCGTTTCCGTGCCTGGTCGAGAATTGAGTAGCGGTACTCGAGCAGCGATCGGGCGATGGCGCTTTTCGTATAGGCGAACAACGGGAGGGCATATGCTTCGGTATCCCAGAAATAATGGCCTTCATACCCTTCTCCGGTCAAACCCTTGGCGGCCAGACTGGTCTTCCCGTCCCGGCCGGTGGATTGCAAAAGATGGAAGATATTGAAATGCAGTGCTTGTTCGCAATCTTCATCCCCTTCGATGTGCACCTGTGCGACATTCCAGAATTCCGCAAGAAACGACTCCTGTTCCCGGGCAAGATAATCATACCCTTTCTGTGCAAGGGAATGAGCAAGAAACAACGCTGCATCGTCCTCGGTTGTATAGGCGATGTACTTCTCCATCGTCACACACTGTCCGGCCTCCAATGCAAGAGAACAGGTCACAAAAAGGTTCTGAGGATCACAATTCCAGACAACCTCCTTTCCGATGACCCGGTGCACCACAGCACCGTGTACAGTCAGATTACTGTTCCTCGTGCGTGCAGAAAACGACAGATCACTCCCATCAGCTTTCCTGTCCATTATGATGAGCGGCACAGAAGAGAACTTCGAGCCGACACGGGGGTCCTCTTCCGCCCGCCGGTTGTGACTGGCCAGGTCAAGGTAACTGGTGATACGGATGACGATCGGTCCGGTCGTAGCTTTCACCTGATAGGTGATGACCGCCCCATGTTTTTCGACGAACGAGACAAGTCTGGTGGTTTCGATCTCCACCTGCTTGCCACCATCCGTCATCCAATCGACATGACGCTCCAACCTACCCCGTTGGAAATCCAAGGTCCTAACCGAGGAGAGGAGTTTCCCGGTCTTGAGGGAGAATGACTGTCCATCGACTTCCAATTCGATTCGCTTCGGGTCGGGCAGATTGAGCAGCGTCTGATGATTCTTCGCATACCCGTAGGCAGTTTCTCCGTATTGGATCGGCTCACTGTCATAGAATCCATTGATGTAGGTACCCTTGTGGTAGGAACCTTCCGCTTCCTCGGTGTCGCCGCGAAGCCCCAGATACCCATTGGCCACGGTAAGCAAGGTCTCGTTCCTGCTGACGACGGAACGGTCGCATGCTGCATCCACATAGCGCATCGTGTCCATTCTTTCCCTCCTCAAGTTATGAAAACCTGCATCAGGGCCGGTGTTGTGCAGTCGACCCCCGTTCGGATAGCTTCAATTCAATGACTTTGGTACAAACCGGCCGACCAGGATTCCGCAACCGGTCCAAAAGCGTCTGTGCCGCCATCTCTCCCGAGGCGACCAAACGTTGGTCCACGGTGCTCAGATTCACGAATCGGGCCATTTCGATATCGTCGAACCCGACGACATTCAGCTCCTCTGGGATGGTTATCCCCAGATGTGCAGCACATTGGATGACTTGGATCGCCAGCGTGTCGCTGGAGGTGAAAATACAGTCGGGACGTTGGGGATGCTTCAGCATTGCAAGGATTGCCTTGGCGGCGAGCTGGCGGTCATTCTCCCCCAGCCAAAGATGGGAATCTTCGATGCCGATGCTTTTTTCCTTGAAGTAAGCGGTATATCCTTCCAATCGCTCTTCGGTCGAATGCACGGTGAAATGCAGGGTGCTCTTCTCACCTATGAAGCCGGGGATGCGACAACCGCATGCATAGAGAAACCGGGCGGCCATCCTTCCTCCCTCCTGGTTGTCGATGACCACAGCATCACATCCTTCGGCCGAGGTTTCGACGCAACAAAGGGGGAGGTCACCCAGTGAAAGCTTTTCGACAAGCGAGGCGTCGAGATGCATGCACAGGCTGATCAAGCCGTCAAGGCGTTTGCTTGTGCACAGCATGTCCAAGTAGCCTTGCAGCTCCTCGCTGCTCTGTACGGCATAGATGACCAGTTCATAATGTTGGGAAGACAGTACCCTGCTGATGCCTTTGAGGCGTTCCATGAAAGAAGGCTCGGTGAAGAATGGTGCGATGACGCCGATCCGTTTGTATTGCCTTCGGGCTTTCGCCACGGCATCGGCTCGGGGAACGAAGTTCAGTTCCTCAATCGCACCAAGCACCCGCCTTCGTGTTTCCAGCTGCACCAAAGAAGGGGCATTGAGCACTCTGCTGACAGTAGCCGTGCTTACCTTTGCCTTTTTCGCAACATCATAGATGGTCGGTTGTCCAATAGCCATATGCTCCTCTGAAACTGCTTTCATGGTACTGGTTTCAGTGTATTACGAGGAGCGTATCTGTCAAGCAAATAGTTTGGGTGAGCAAAACCTATGCTATACTTTGTGCAATACTGCAGATGATAGAGGTTGATACCTATGGCACAAGAATTGAGGATCATTACGACCGGGGGAACATTCGACAAGCAATATGATGCGATCAGTGGGGAGCTCACTTTCCGGGAGTCCCAGTTGCCGCGAATCCTTGGTCAATCGCGCTGTACCTTGACCGTCCATCTTGAGGGCCCCTTGGCGGTGGACAGCCTCTACATGACCGAGGACCAACGGCATGAGATCGCCCGGGCCTGCCAGCACAGCGCCGAGGACAAAGTCATTGTCGTCCATGGGACCGACACCATGTGCAATACGGCCAAGGTCATCGCCGAAACCTTAGGGGAAGGCAGTCAGAAAGTGGTGGTACTCACCGGTGCAATGATCCCCTACTCCTTGGAAGGCTCGGACGCAGTATTCAACCTTGGCTGCGCCATTACGGCGGTACAGTTGCTCCCCCCCGGGGTATACCTGACCATGAGCGGGAGAATCTTCCCTTGGAACAACTGCAGGAAGAACAAGGAGAAAGGAATCTTTGAGACGCTGAGCTGACAAAAAGGAGCCAGATCCCTACAAACGGGCTCTGGCTCTCAGATATAGCAAAGTCCAATGTCTAGCTTCGAACTTCTACTCTCGCAAGTTTCTCATACCAC